>JACYMB010000357.1 GCA_015272205.1 Synechococcales cyanobacterium T60_A2020_003
GATGGGACGACCACTGCAAGCAGGCGGTTCACAAGCCACTGCTACGATCTCAACAATCTGTTCAACACTGAACTTGGCCGGTCCTCCCGGTCGCACCTCGTCACTCAACACCTCAACGATGTGAGCGGAGTGCTGTCTACGCTCACAACACCCCGTTCAAAACCGCAAGACAACCCATCCTTGAGACCGCTTAGCTATTCACAGCCATTGCCCGCTGTACGTTTGCAGCCTTCAGCATGTGGTAGGTAATCAGCAACTGAGTAATCGCAAGAGGATAGCTTTGCAGGGTTTCACCCGTCGTACCAACGATTTTACCGATATCTTGATTTCCTTCCAGACTGCAAAACTTACCCAAGTATGGCACTTCGCTACACATTAAGCGTTCCAGTTCTCTCACCTGCTCCGCCGTAGCATGGCCATCAATTTCCAGCACATCCACGGGTTTGCCCATATCCCGCTCTAGTTCTAACCGAACCGTAGAACCCAACTCGGCGGTGTGAGAGTCTAAGAGTAGGGGCAAATCAGGGTGAGGAATTGTAGGACGGAGCACCAGCCGCACATTTAGCAGCAGATCATCTTGGGAGGAGCCATCATTCGGCGGATAGAAAGTGACAACCACATCTGCCCACTGGCGTTGAGGCCGAATAAAGGCTTCGGAGTCTGACTCCCGTTTGCGGATTTGTTCGATAACTTCTTCTTCGGTATAGCCTCGCTTGCGCGTATCCCGCTTAATTTTCCAGGTGGCGCGTAAATCCTCTGGCGGCGCGAGATACACCTTAACATCGTAACTATCCCGCATGCCGCGAGTGGAGTATCCCAATAGTCCTTCTACGATCACAAACTGGCTGGGTTGAATGTATTCAGGTGGATCAAACTCTCCGGTGCTGTGGTTATAAATGGGCTTGAGAATCGATTGCCCGGTGCGGAGTAATCCTAAATGCTGTTGGATGATATCGAGGTAGTTACAGTCGGGATGGAGCGCTGAAATCCCCATCTCTGCCCGTTGTTTGCGATCGTAGCGGTGGTAGTCGTCGGTGCAGATTACCGTTACGTTTTCTTCGCCCAATACTTGAGCAATCCCTCGGGTTAGCGTGGTTTTACCTGCAGCGCTGTCACCAACAATGCCGAGGATAATCGGGCGTTGGGTCATATTCCCTCCTAAAACTTAAACAAAATACGGAATTCTGAGAAACCGCAAAGGTCGTTTTCCTATTCTACGGGTAATGCTGCCCTGATTTTTGCGAAGTTATATGAGTGCTTATACTTGATTTCAGCCGAAAAATGGCTGGTTTCAAGTCGCTAGGAATCATTAAACATAGAATCCTAAAAGCGCTATGTCATCCAGTATGCGAGACGTCCCATGCAAGATCTAGAGTTTAATTGAGTCTAGATCCTTTGTTGCGTTGGAACACACGATTGTTCTAGGTGGAGTTTGGCGATCGCCCCCATTTCATCCCATCAGTTCACTCTATTTTTGTTAACAAATATTACGCGATCGCCGTTCATGGTCCTTACAAACTTAGTCGTGAACCCCTATCTTTCTACCATTCCAGACACAACATCAGATAAGGGTTCACCAATCAGATTTGGAAGGCTAAGTGCCGCCGGAGCCGAGCGTTCATCTAAATAAACGCAGGTATCAATAAGTTCATCGACATCGTTGACAATCCAAATCTTGGTATCCAGTGCTTCGGCAAGGTCATCAACGGTGCTGTCATCTAAGAATCTGGTGTCATCATGCTTGAGCATCACCGACGGCAGCAAAATCCCCGCGCCTAAATCCCTGTTTTGGAGTACAGGTTGTAAGTCTGATCCGGTAATTAAACCTGTCACTGAAATCTCCTGTCCCCAGTATTGACTCGCTAGCGCGACCATTTCAACAGTCAGACCTTCTACTTGATTAAGGCGATCGCACAACGGCTGAAACGCATGTTCTACCGCATTTCCCACCACCCAAACTAGCTTGCGCGGTGGAGAGACTCGGTCTGGCAAGTCCTCTGCTGCCGCGTGGAATTCTTGCAAAAACTGCTGAATCGACCCGACTCCATTTCCAAGTTGGGGATAGTCCTCATAGTCATCCTCCGCAGGCAGATCTTGGCGGCCAATCAAGAACCATTCATCCGCCAACCAGGCAAAGCGAGAACCCAAGGTTTCCTGAAACTCAGCTTGGAGGGCTTGGACTTGGGCAATGACCTCCTGCGCTTTTGCCGTCGTTACCGAAACCAGTTCATCCTCTTCGGGGCGAAAGCGCGTCAGGCCAACGGGCACCACCGCCGCTGAAATTACCGCCGGAACCTCCCCCTGATGGAATCGTGCTAAGTCGCGGAGGGTCTGCGTTAGATGCTCCCCGTCATTGATACCGGGACAGACCACGACCTGGGCATGGATTTGCAAGCGCTGTTCCTGGAACCAAGCCAAGTGCTCAAGAATCTGACCTGCCCGTGGATTTTTTAATAATCGAGTTCTCACCTCTGGTTCGGTTGCATGAACCGAGACATAGAGCGGTGAAAGACGCATGGCTGCAATCCGCTCAAACTCACGGGTGGTCAAGTTGGTCAGAGTTAAGTAACTGCCGTAAAGAAAACTGAGGCGATAGTCGTCATCTTTGAGGTAGAGCGTATCGCGCATTCCCGGCGGTTGCTGATCGATAAAGCAAAAGGGGCAGCGGTTATTGCATTGAATCAGGCCGTCAAATAAAGCCGTTTCAAACTCTAAGCCCAGATCTTCGTCATACTCTTTTTTGATTTCAACGTGGTGCGATCGCCCCTTCGCGTCTAGAACGTCCAGTTCCAGATACTCGTCTGCACAGAGATAGCGATAGTCAATCAGGTCACGGGGAATTTCGCCATTAATGGACACAATCGCATCCCCCGGCTCAAACCCGATTTCTTCAGCTATACTTCCCGGCAAAACACAACTAATACGCGCCGGACGAATTGAACGTTCACTCATGGGGAAAACCCTCGCTTACCGGATTTTAGAACGACACCGTATCTAGATCTTAATCGCGATCGCTCTATAGGTTAGACCGTAAGGATCAAGCGATCGCCTTCCGCCTTCCATGGCGCAGTGGTTTAGACCATGACGATAGTAATTTCCTGACCTGTCCAGCGTTTTTCCTGATGCTTAAAAAAGGGTTAACGGTTCTTAAACTGACGTCGGTCATTTCTTAAGCCTAGATCGGTGGAGTCGCGATGGTGTGAGCGTCTATGCAAAGACGATAGGCAGCCCTGTTGAGCCTGCCTACTTTGCGTCGGTGGCGTGTGCATTCAATCCACACCAGAATCCTTAGAGGAACACAGAGGGAAGAGTAGGTTATGAGTCTAAAGCGTAGACATTTTTTGATGTTTTTGGGTGCTAGTGCTGGCACGATGGCACTAAATCCCCTGGGCTCCCCCAGCCGTTCCCAGAACGGTTCCGGCTTAGGAATTCAGTCTGCAATGGCAGCAACCGAAAACGGTCTTATTGAAGGCAATGGGCCCTGCGGTCGTGATCTTCAACAAAACGATGGGTCGCGGCTATACTGACTCCTTGGGCGATCGCATCATCGGAACCTTCACTAACTGCGCTGGGGGCACAACACCCTGGGGAACGGTGCTAAGTGCAGAGGAAAATTTCCAAAACTTTGTGCCGGAAACCGTCTATGCCGATGGTACGTCCATGCCTCCTTCGGCGAAAGCGTTCGGCATCAATGAGGAAGAGGTATTTGGCCTGGGCAATGTTTTTGGTTTGCCCGGAAATAAATACGGCTGGGTGGTGGAAATTGATCCCGCCAATCCCAACGACTATGGCACTAAGCACACCTGGTTAGGTCGCTATCGTCATGAAGCGGTTGGGATTCGGGTTGAGGCTGGAAAACCGATGGTGCTCTACTCTGGGTGCGATCGCCGCAGTGGTCACCTTTACAAATTCGTCAGCAGTGGCACCGTCGCTGATCCGACTGATAAAGCCAACTCCCGCCTGTTTGAGAGTGGCATGCTCTATGCTGCAAAGTTCCATGCTGACGGCACAGGCGAATGGATTCCGCTCAAAGCCGATACGCCTGTGAATCCGGATCTGCCCAGCGTCCATGTGGGTGGCATGCTCAACCTGCCTAACCCCGATCGCACCGCAGGGGCATCGTGAAGGTAGACAACGATGCCATGATTTCCACCTTCAAAGCGCAGTTCAAAACCCTGGGTGATCTCTACGAAGGCAACGCCAATGAGGTGCAGGGTGCGATTCTAGTCGATGCTCACTTTGCCGCCAATGCCGCTGGCGCAACCTGCACGGCTCGTCCCGAAGACACCATGATTGCCCCCAACGGCTCCCTGTTCATTACCTTTACCTCTGGGTCACCCAGCAGCAGCGACGGTAGCCCAGACGGACGGGTGTTCAAGGGGCCTCATGGCGAAACACCCTACGGGTATAGCTGGATTATGCGGCTTGATGAAACTGCTAATGATCCGGCTGCGATGTCCTTTACCTGGGCTATGTTTGCCACGGGTGGAGAACCCTTCGAGGGCGGTCTTGGATTTTCCAGTCCCGACAACCTAGAGATTGACAAGAATGGCAACCTATGGGTGGTGACCGATATGTCCACGGATAAGCATAATCAGGCGATTCCCAGTCGGATTGATGATGCCGGTGAGGCAGTGAGCCAGTCAAGCTTGCGAGGGCTGTTTGGCAATAACTCGATATGGTTTATGCCCACCTCCGGCGCAAACGCAGGCGAAGCGTACCTCTTTGGCTATGGCCCGATGGAATGTGAAACGACGGGGCCATTTCTCTCGAAGGATGAGAAAACCCTATTCCTGTCGGTGCAGCATCCCGGTGAATACAATGGCGTGCGGCAAGACATGGCATCGGAAACGCGGATGCTTGCCATGAAGACGACCGATGGCCAGGAGTTCATACAAACTCGAACCGTGCCGATTGGCTCTAACTGGCCGTCAAAAGAAATAAATGCTCCTGCGAAACCATCGGTGGTTGCGGTACGTCGTTTAGATGGTGAGAGTCTCTCATAACTCCAGGATTCTCTGAGATATCTTAGATATGGCCCCTGTCCTGATTTTCAGGATGGGGATTTTTTATGGCCTCGATTGGAGAGCAAGCATGGTGAAACGCCGTCCTTATCTTGCGCAGTAATTCTAACTTTAAAGGTCTGAAAATCATGGAATAGTGAGGACAACAGAGTGAGGAAACTCTTAATGCCAATTCTCTAGTCTACATATAGGAATACTGCTATCTTGTCCCGTGTGACGCTTAGGTAGACGCTATCACAACACGTCAGCCTAAGCGATCGATATTCCATTATTTAGGTATTCAGGAGTGGGAAGCATGGTTAGCAGGCAAACTCGTGAGCAGGCGACCGGGGGCGTTACGGGGTTCATGCGCGACTTTAGAGACTTTATCATGCGCGGCAATGTTGTTGATCTGGCCGTTGCGGTGGTGATTGGTGGGGCATTTGGTGCGATCATAACTTCGTTAATTGAAGACATTATCACGCCGCTGATTCTGAATCCTGCGCTTCAAGCCGCTGGTGTGGATGACATTGCCAGCCTCTCGGCCAACGACATCAAGTATGGCCTCTTTTTATCCGCCGTAATCAACTTCCTGGTGATTGCGTTTGTGCTGTTTCTCATTATTCGCGCCTTTGAAAAAGCGAAACGGATGGCGGAGGTGGAAGCTGCTGAAGCAGAGGCAGAAGCGGTGGAACCGAGGATCGAGGAGAAGCTCAACACAACGCTGGAAAAACTGACAGGTGTGATCGAGAGCAAGATGTAGAGATTTCGCCTCAATTTGGGGAGCAGAAATGTGGGCGATCGCCCACAGGAATGCGATCGCCCTATTTTATAATTCAGGTATGATACATCCGTATTGTTGTCTTATCCTGAAACAACCTGTTCTAGATGTGGGAGCTAGAGCGCTAATAATTACAAACAAACCCTAGATTTAGCGTCAATAATCCGATAGGCTTATCCCATTCCATCGTGTCTTCATTGCCCTAAAGCCTATGTCTTTCGTTGGTCTTCACACCCATAGCGACTACAGCCTTCTAGACGGTGCGAGTCAGTTGCCGGATCTGGTCGATCGCGCCGTATCGCTCGGAATGCCTGCGATCGCCCTCACGGATCACGGGGTTATGTACGGGGCGATCGAATTGCTGAAGGTCTGCAAAGCGAAGGGCATCAAACCGATTATCGGCAACGAAATGTACGTGATCAACGGCGACATCACCAAACAGGAGCGTCGTCCACGCTATCACCAGATTGTGTTGGCGAAGAACACGAAGGGCTACAAAAACCTGGTAAAGCTGACCTCGATCTCTCACCTCCAGGGAACCCAAGGCAAGGGCATTTTTTCCCGTCCCTGCATCAATAAAGAGTATTTGGAGCAGTACCACGAGGGGTTGATCGTCACCAGTGGGTGCCGTGCAGGAGAAGTGCCCCAGGCGATTTTGCAGGGCAAGATGGATGTGGCGCGACGGGTGGCGCAGTGGTATAAAGACCTCTTTGGCGATGATTACTATCTGGAGATTCAGGATCACGGCTATCCCGACGATCGGGTCGTCAACATCGGCATTCTTCAATTGGCTCGCGAACTGAATATCAAGTTCATCGCCACCAACGACTCTCACTTCACCTCTTGCGTCGATGTCGAAGCCCATGATGCGCTGCTGTGTATTCAAACCGGAAAATTAATTACCGAAGAAAGACGACTCCGTTACAGCGGCACCGAGTATTTGAAGTCTGCTGATGAGATGCGGCAGTTGTTCCGGGATCATCTAGATGCGGATGTGATTGAAGAGGCGATCACCACCACGCTTGACGTCGCCGAAAAAGTGGACAACTACGACGGTCTCCTCGGTGAACCCCGAATCCCCAACTATCCCGTCCCCAAAGACCATACGCCCGAAACCTATCTTGCCAAGCTCTCCCAAGAGGGACTGATCCAACGGCTGCATGTTTCTAGCTACGACGAGATTTCGGAGACCTATCGCGATCGCCTAGAGTACGAACTCCAGATGATGCAGCAGATGGGCTTTTCTACCTATTTCCTAGTGGTGTGGGACTACATCAAATTTGCGCGAGACAACGATATTCCCGTTGGCCCTGGTCGGGGTTCCGCTGCCGGATCGCTGGTCGCCTATGCCCTGGGAATTACCAACATTGATCCGGTTCATCATGGCCTCCTCTTCGAGCGCTTCCTCAATCCCGAACGGAAGTCCATGCCGGATATTGACACCGACTTCTGCATCTCTCGTCGCGATGAGGTAATCCAGTACGTCACCGAAAAGTATGGGAGCGATCGCGTCGCCCAGATCATCACGTTCAACCGCATGACCTCGAAAGCCGTCCTCAAAGACGTGGCGCGGGTGCTGGATATTCCCTACAACGAGGCGGACAAGATGGCGAAGCTGATTCCAGTCGCACGGGGCAAGCCTGCCAAGTTGTCAAAGATGATCTCGGACGAAACGCCCGCGCCGGAGTTCAAAGAGAAGTACGACAACGACCCCCAAGTGCGCCGCAGGCTGGATATGGCACTTCGCATCGAGGGCACGAACAAAACCTATGGGGTTCATGCTGCGGGTGTCGTGATCTCTTCAGAACCCCTAGATGAAATCGTTCCCCTCCAGCGCAACAACGATGGAGCCGTAATTACCCAGTACTTCATGGAAGATATCGAGTCGATGGGTCTCCTGAAGATGGACTTTCTGGGCTTGAAAAACTTGACCATGATCCAGAAAGCCGTGGAGCTGGTACAACGACATCGAAAGGAAACGATAGACCTCGATCGCCTACCGCTCGACGATCCCAAAACCTATCAGCTTCTGGCACGGGGTGAATTGGGTGGCATCTTCCAGTTGGAATCGTCGGGAATGCGCCAAATCGTCCGTGACCTGAAACCCTCCGGACTTGAAGATATCTCGTCCGTCCTAGCGCTGTACCGACCCGGTCCCCTCGATGCGGGACTCATCCCCAAGTTCATTAACCGCAAGCACGGACGGGAAAAAATTGATTATCCCCACAAAATCCTAGAGCCGATTCTCCAAGAGACCTACGGCATCATGGTCTATCAGGAACAGATCATGAAAATTGCTCAAGACATGGGGGGGTATTCCCTAGGCCAAGCCGACCTATTGCGTCGCGCGATGGGAAAGAAAAAGAAAGCGGAGATGGAGAAGCACCAAGAGATCTTTGTAAAGGGATCTCAGGAGAATGGCGTAGACAAAAAGATTGCTGCCGAACTCTTTGACCAGATGGTACTCTTTGCGGAGTATTGCCTGAGCTACGAAACGCTGATTCTAACAGTAGAGTATGGCCCTCTGCCGATTGGCAAAATTGTTGAAGACCAGATCCCCTGCTCCGTCTACAGCGTAGATGAATATGGGTTTGTCTACACTCAGGCGATCGCCCAATGGCACGATCGTGGACATCAAGAGGTCTTTGAATACTTGCTCGACGATGGTTCGGTGATTCGGGCGACGAAAGACCACAAATTCATGACGACTGAGGGAGAGATGCTGCCCATTGATGAAATCTTTGAACGTCAACTGGATCTGAAGCAGGTGAGTGGTGTTCCGCAAATGTACCTCGCCGCGAGTTAGGCGAGTGGATTTCACAATTATGCTGTTGTTGTTTTTGGCATCGGGACGACCGAACAACCTAACTCACGCTAGGGTTCCCTCAGATGCCTCCTGCGTTTATTACCATATTGGCTAGCCTCGCTTTTAATGCTTGAGGGTGTGACCTTATGGCAATTCTTGTAACGCGGTTGCATCGGACCTATTGGCAAGTGTTTTACTTTGGGAAATGCAAGATGCAGAAGGAGCCGTGAAGGGAATTCAGCAGGGTTTAGAGGACTTTGAGAAAGGACGATTTCGGTCGTTCCAGACTTGTGCCGACGAACAATGCATCAAGCATAGTCTGCCATCTGACTCATGATGTACCGCATTGAAATTTCAAGCGTTGCGGAAGCTGAGGCGGATGAGGCGTTTTTGAAATTCTCTCAAATGGTATCGCCTGAACGAGCAAAACAGAGATATTCAGGACTATTGCAGGCGATTGGATACAAAGCCGCGATCGGAACTACGGAATTAGGGGCTACTGTGATTAAGTGTTGCCTTCTGGGGTTGCTCATCGGGTTGCCACCAACAGCTCGGAGCATTGAGCTTGAATTTGTTGCCATGCTTGCGGGGTCGTCTGGTGCCTAGGGAGCGGCAGGGCCAATTCTCTAGGCAAAGGAAAAACGCAGGGAGACCTCGGCTACCTCGAGGGCAGCCACATGCTCAACCATGTCTTGTAAGGTCGAACATCGAGGCAACGTTGCTTTCCTCAGCCCAAAGTACTCGGCTCCCTCGGCTTGATGACGCTCCATAAAGTCTGCTAGTCCACGCAATCTGGTTTCCATTCCTCTCACAAAAGAATCAACCCTACCCCTTTTTAAGGGGGATCAAAGCCAGGATTCACTGTGAAATACACCTAATTTTCGATCTGCTGACTCTACCAGTCGGATTCTGGATAAGAATTAATGCACGTAACCAGATGGATGATATTCCATCCACGCTCGCATCTTACCCGGATTCAGTAAACCATACGGATCTACCTCTTCCTTAAACCGAAGCTGGACAGGATCGATGGTCTTCATGCCGCCATCCTCCAAAATGTAGGTGTGGGGATTGGCAATGAACGCACCGTTTTCCTCGTGATAGCGAATGATGTCGGCTAAACGCTCTGGAGTCGAAAAGCGAACAAGCTGGAGTGCAGCAGGAATAGCCGAACCGTTGACGCGCAAAAACTCTAGATGCAGCATCACTTCCTCGCCAAAATGCTGATACATATGCTCCAGCAACGTCAGTTTCGGATCCGCCGGAAATAGCGTTTGCAGATAGGTAAGGTTCGGGTCAACGCTGCGGGCATGGAGGGTCGTGTGGTTCCAGGTATATTCCATGAGCAGCGTCCCTTTGCCCACATCCTGAGCTGCTTTTTGGGAGGTAATGGTTCCCTGAAACTCCCGCACTAACTCCGCGAGGGGTTCTAAGCAATACTCCGACACCATCAAAAATGCACAGTGACACCCATCGGGTAAAAAACTTTTCAGTGCGGTGAAATAGGCCGGAATCGGATCTGCAAACACAGAAATCAGTTTTTTGATAATGCCGTCCGACGTTGCGAGTGTTTGTCCAAATCGTGCGGCCTGCATGAAGTCCGAAAAGGTAACAATTATTTCCGCCCAGGGGTAGGCTGGCGCAAGGGGAATTTCCAGTTCAGTCATAATGCCGTTTGTGCCATAGGCGTGATTCACCTGCTGAACCGCATCCCCTCGGAGTTCTAGCACTTGTGGTTCATCCTGCATGGTGACAACGCGGACAGCGTGCAAATTGCCGCGATCGCGCAACTGACCATAGGTAATCGAACCCACGCCACCGCTACCACCACCAATGAATCCGCCAATCGTCGCAGTTCGGTAGGTTGAGGGAGCCATCCGCAATTCCCAGCCCAGCGGATGTGCCTGCTTATCCAATGCGGATAATTTAACCCCTGGTTCTACACAGGCCAAACCCGGTTTAATCCATCGGATCGCCTGCATGTGGCTTAGATCCACCACAATCCCACCCTCTAGGGGAATGCACTGCCCATAGTTTCCGGTTCCAGCCCCTCGCACAGTTAGGGGAATCCGGTGCTGCACACACACCTTGGCAACTTGTAGCACTTGCGCCTCGCTGACCGGTCGCACAACGAAATCTGCAATTTTATCCTGCAAGATGGGTTGGAGAATTGGACTAAAGGTGTAGGAGTCCTGGGATAGTTTGAACACCTGTGCTGGATCTTGGATGATCTCAATCCCGTTTAGTTGCTGAATTATGAGGTCTCGATCGAAAGGGTGAGTGGACGTGCTAACCACAGAACATTCCTCTCCTAGCATTGGGGTTTGCCTATCAGCCTATCTTAATGGGCTGAATGGGACTAAGGCTATGGAAGTTCAGGTAACATAGAAATTACAGGGAGTTGTAGGTTCGCTGTGTAACATCGTTCGAGAACGTATTTTCAAGGTTGCAAGGCACACCCCCCGTTAAAGTTTAGAAGTCGGGTATGACAAAAACGATTGAGGTTCGGGGCTTTCCCCATGTGTACGAATTAACTGCGCCGATCGATTCAGCCCCCGTGCTGGTGTTTGTGCATGGTTGGCTGCTGAGTCGTGCCTACTGGCAACCCATTATTCAGGCGATCGCCCCATCCTATCCATGCCTGTCCTACGATTTACGAGGATTTGGGCGATCGCAAGCCTCATTGCTCACTGATGCTGCTTCTCAAATAGCCTTAAAAAAGCGATCGCCCGAACTCATCTCCACTGCAACCCGCTCTGAGGGCACCGTCGCCATCCTTTCCAAAGCCGAGCATTCTGCCTCTTCCCCTATCGTTTCAGCAGAACTTGGCTACACCCCTGCGGCCTACGCAGAAGATTTGGTTGCCCTCCTGCAAACCCTAAAAATTTCCAATGCGTGGCTAATTGGGCACTCCCTCGGTGGCAGTATTGCACTTTGGGCCGCAGACATGGCTCCTCACTTAGTCAAGGGTGTCATTTGCGTCAACTCTGGCGGCGGCATTTACCTCAAAGAAGAGTTTGAAAAGTTTCGCAACGCAGGCCAGCAGCTCGTTAAATTTCGTCCGTCGTGGTTACGCCATGTTCCCTTTATTGACTACGCGTTAGCGCGTCTTAGCGTGGCTAAACCCATCGATCAGGTTTGGGCACGCCAACGGTTGCATGATTTGATTGCAGCGCATCCAGAGGCAGCACTGAGAACACTCCTTGACTCGACAACAGAAACAGAGGTTCATCGGCTTCCCCAAGTGGTGTCTCGCCTGCAGCAGCCCGTCTACTTTATTGCGGGTGCACAGGATCCGATTATGGAACCGAAGTACGTCCAGCATCTCGCCAGTTTCCACCCATCCTTTGAGTGCTGCGGCAAGAATGTCACCGAAATCGACAACTGCGGTCATATGGCGATGGTGGAGCAGCCCGATGCGCTTGTCAATCACATTCAAGACATTCTGGCGCAGCATGCCTAGCATTTGAGGAGAACCGACGAAAAGGTATTCACATCATTAACTGATAATGAGCATTTAAGCCGACTTCCTATCAAAACCCAGAGTTGCATCACTCATTTATAGCTTGGGGTGGAAAATCCGTTTGCCACCATAGGTTCGGTGCTTCAGACCTTGGGAATGCGCCAATGGAGGATGGGTTTGTCGAGTCAGCGGATGGTGTTTGCTGCAAATAGAAGTTTCCAGAGTCAGGATCGATGAACGCAGGCTCAGTCAAGAACGCATTAGACCCATTGATGCCGTAGATATTGGCGTAGTTATCCGGTGGCCAGCCTGCGTAAATCGGGCGATCGCTCCAGTTATCGCCATAGATGAGGTTACGGTCAATGGCGATCGCCTTTGTATCTAAAACATCGTTAATGTTTGGGTTAGTTTCTAGGTAGCGATCGCTGTATCCAATTTGAAACCCTGTATTATCGCTAAAGATATTATTGCGAATCTGGATATCCCGCAGGTTATCTGAGAAAAGATAGAGTCCACCCGTGATCCAGTAAAATTCTTCGCCTGGATTCGGTTCACCATAGCCATTATGATGCACCGTATTGTTATAGATCTGAACATTTTCCCGGAGTCCATCCTGCCCCCAGCGCGAAAAAAAGATCCCCGTTCCCCAATTGTCATAGAGCAAATTATGGTGGAAGCGAATATCGCGGGCTACGGAACCCCCCTCGACTGAAATGGCAAACCCTGTTCCTTTACAGTCATGAACCACATTATGGGCAAACTCGATGTCTTCAAGGTGTCCCCAACTGTCCACGTAGAGTCCCTGACGCTGCATGTGGTGAACATAGTTGTGGTGAACCGTGCCGTGCTTACTTTCCTCTTTGATATCGATTCCCTCTTTCTGTCCATCTCGCAGCAGATTATACGCAACCTCAAAATACTCAACGCTGCCTAAAGAGATGGCCTCGTGGGGCGTTTCGGGAAACTCATTGGGGAAGCCCGTCATATCCGGATCGTTGGCATTAATGACGGTGTTGTCAACTACCGTCTGATGCGTGCTATTCCATACGCCGATACCGGGTGAAAAAGTATTTTCGATCGTGTTGTTTTGGAGTTTAATATGATTGCTATTGCGAACGGCGTTGTTGCATGAAAGAGGGGTTGCGGGCAGGAGAGGCATGGTAAATTTCAGTTATCACAGGCTTTGTTGCATGATTAGAAAAACGGTCAGGTTCGCCTTGAGAGTGTCCTGGTA
>JACYMB010000358.1 GCA_015272205.1 Synechococcales cyanobacterium T60_A2020_003
AACCCGGATGAAGTGGTTGCCGTTGGTGCCGCCATCCAAGCGGGTGTGCTTGCGGGTGAGGTGAAGGATATCCTACTCCTTGACGTTACACCGCTGTCCTTGGGTGTGGAGACCCTGGGTGGCGTCATGACCAAGATTATTCCCCGCAACACCACCATTCCCACCAAGAAGTCGGAAACCTTCTCGACGGCAGCAGATGGTCAAACCAACGTGGAGATCCACGTCCTGCAAGGTGAGCGGGAAATGGCGAATGACAACAAGAGCTTGGGAACCTTCCGTCTCGACGGCATTCCTCCGGCTCCCCGTGGCGTTCCCCAGATCGAAGTTACCTTTGACATCGACGCGAACGGTATTCTCAACGTTCGGGCGAAGGATAAGGGTACGGGTAAAGAGCAGTCCATCAGCATCACAGGCGCATCCACCCTGCCATCGGATGAAGTCGATCGGATGGTGCGAGAAGCGGAAATGAATGCTTCGGCTGACCAAGAGCGTCGGGAGCGCATTGACCTCAAGAACCAAGCGGATTCTCTGGTCTACCAAACTGAGAAGCAGTTGACCGAGCTGGGTGATAAGATCCCCGGTGCGGATAAGGAGAAAATTGAAGGGCTGCTCAAGGATCTGAGAGAGGCGATCGCCAGTGAAGACTTTGACAAGATCAAGACTCTGATGAACGACCTCCAGAAAGCCTTCTACAGCATCAGCAGCAATCTCTATCAGCAAGCGGAGGGGGGCGCACCATCTGACGTAGGTGCAGGCCCTAGCGATACCTCTGGTGGGGGTGATGATGATGTCATCGATGCGGAGTTCTCCGAATCTGATAAGTAGATTCAAATAGCTCAACCCTGGCAAGTGAGTGCATCTTGTATGCACCTGAGTATGGGCGAGACATCCAATTCCTTGGGTGTCTCGTTTTTTGTGGGGATGGCGATCGCAAGATACGATGGCCTAGGGGATAGAAAAGCAATTGAATGGAGAATAGGAGATTCGAACTCCTGACCTCTAGGGTGCGATCCTAGTGCTCTACCAACTGAGCTAATTCCCCAGGCTCTCTGATTTTATCAAATGCAGGTGTGAAGCTTCTATAGTGTCCTGGGATTCACCCAGTTGGGTGATTTCAGGGGAGATTGTGAACAGGCACACTGTGGAGACATCGCGGTAAATCTACTCATGGACTCCTCGTCTCAACCTCCGTTGTCACGCGTACAGACTCCGCTTCAACCCAATCTTGGCTATGGGGCGGCCCTTGCCGCAATTTTGTGGGCGATCGCCGCGATTGCGGCCAGTGAGCTATTTCGTGCCGGGGTTGGCCCCATGGAACTTTCAGCGAGTCGTACCTTTGTGGCCGCCGCAGGATTAGGGATCATTGCCGCATGGAAGCCGAGATCCCGGAGGTGGGGCAATTGGCGGATTGGGGCGTTAGGGATATCCCTAGCTTGAGTCACCGCAACCTACTATGTCGCAATTAGCCGCATGTCTGTTGCGGTGGCGATCGTGATTCAGTACACGGCTCCGGCCATCGTTGTTGGGTGGAATGCCTTTCGGACGCGCACCTGGCCTCACTGGATTACGGTATTAACGGCAGTGATGGCCATGCTGGGGGGGTGTATTCGTGTCGGGTGTCGGTACAACGGGACTTCAGATTGATAGCATTGGGCTATTGACAGCTAGCCTGAGTGCGTTATTTTTTGCTAGCAATACGCTGCTGAACGAGTCGATGGTACAAACCTACGGTGCCATTGGGTCAATGTTTCGGGGATTTGCGGTGTCTAGCGCCTTTTGGCTCGCTATCTAACTTTCCCAAGGAACGCTTCCTGTGCTTTTTCAGACCCAATATGTACCGGGCGTTCTGTTTGTGGGTATTGCCGGAACGTTGGTTCCCTTCAGCCTATTGTGTTGGGGAATTCAGCATGTGCAGGCAGAACGAGGGGCGATCGCCGCAACGCTAGAACCCGTGATGGCTGCCCTGCTTGCATGGTTTGTGTTAGACCAAATTTTGTCATTGCCCCAGATCGTTTTGGAGGGATACTCGTCATCATCGTTGTGACTGCTCTACAGTTCTACAAACCTATTCATACCGAGTTCTGAACTGACTTCTGAGGAGAGATCCGCTGACAAGCTTGCAGAAGTTTATATTTATACATAAATAGATTCCTGAAATCTTATAACTCTGTCATAGGATGAGGGATATTTCATCTCAACTCCCCTTTCCGTCTATGACTCAGAAGGAGCAGTCGTTTTTACAGACTTGGGGGCCATCTATTGGTCTATGCCTGACTCTGTTTATTGTTGCTTATAGCGTTAGCCTGGTTCCTGCAATTATGCCCCGCATTGTTCGGGACTTAAATTCCAGCGTTGGGTATGTCCAAGGAGCCTTGGTGCTACTCGCCTTAGTAAAAGCGTCCTTCGCGCCCACCTGTGATAACTTAAGTCAGCGCTACGGGCGCAAGCAAGTATTTATTGCAGGGCTTTTTCTATTTGCGGTTGGTGCGATCGCTGCCTCTATCAGTCCTCATATGGGGCAATTTGTAGCAGCCTACTCCCTAATCATTGGGATTGGAGCAACCCCGCTCATTGGCTCTCCCCGTGCGATTATGGGCAGTATCTATAGCGATAAAGCCGAAAAATTTGCGCTTTTAGCGTTGGCGGTTTCATCAATTCTAGGGGGACTAACGGGATCATTATTAGGGGGATGGATTGCGCTAATATTGGATGGCGGTGGGCATTTTTGCCCGAACTATTGCTGATTCCGCTAATTCTGCCGCTAGTCCGTTCGGTTTCATCCACTCGACGACCTCCTGCTAAACCGATTGACTGGATCGGAGGGCTATTTCCCTTTGGTGGCTTTGGTCTAGTGCTGTTGGGTGTAAGTCTATCTGGCGAATATGGATGGTGGAATCCTAAGCGCATTTTTTCAATTTTTGATCTGGTGATTCCGCCTTTCTCGTTGTCAATTGTGCCTGTGCTGATTGCCGTTGGAATTATTTGTTTGGGATTGTTCATCACCTAGCAACGGCAGCAGTTGGCTCAGGGACACGCACCGCTGATGCGATTCGGGCTGTTGCGATATGCACCGTTTTTGATGGTGGTTAGCGTTGCAACATTACATACTTTAATCCCATCGGGGATTCAGTTCAACCTCTATCAGTTTGTGCCTGCTCTCTTTAGCACCAATCCATTTCAAACGGCGATCGCCATTATTCCCTTTCAGCTTGCGTTGCTGGTTGCCATTATTGGAGCCACATTCAAACTTGTGGGACGCGTGCCTGGGCGAACCATTCATTATCTATGCAGGGCTGACTCTCTTTAGCGTTGGTCTTTGGCAACTTTATCGGGTGATTCATCTCGATATGACGCTGGGTTCTCTCCTCATCCCCTTGATGATCATGGGGGCAGGGTCAGGACTTTTTCTATCCCAGATTGGCATGTTGGCATTTTCAACGGTAAAGCATGGACAGCGTGCTGAGGCTAACGGCATCTATACCCCGTTTCAAAATCTGGGCTCAGCTTTGGGTCGAGGGATTCTGGGTACCGTTTTAATTAGCATTGCGTCTACTCGAATGGTCGATAAGGCGATCGCCGAACTAGGGCGGTCGGTCACGGTCACTCAGCGATCGGGAGCAATTACAATGCTACAGCGGGTGCTACAAACCTATAACCGCCAAGAACGGGGAGAGTTTTTTCGAGGACTTCCGGAAAATATCCAACCGCATTTGGACGCCATTATCGATAGTTCGGCGATTGAGGCGATGCAGGTCGCAGTACTTCTGGCGATCGGATTTAGCATCGTCTGCCTAGTCATTGCCCTGTGGGTGCCTCGTCGAAATCCGGCTCAGCAATAGCTCAATCCCTTAATGCTTCCATTGATTCTTCGGTACAGCCTTCGTTCCGCAAGGGAACCGCTTCCTCCTTGGAGTCTATTAGCGGTTTCACAGTATAAAGTTAATTCGCATTTGTGCATTCAACCGATAGCAGCATTGGTAGGATACACAGCAGATAACCTGAGCGAACCCGGTTTAGAATCCGAATTTCTCAAGGCCGAGGGGATGGGGCGATCGCATTTTAGTATTAACAATCCTTATTAACTCAGTATGGATACATCAGACATAAACAGAATATGGGAGAACATTGGAGGGGCATTCTGGTTTAACCAGGAAGCCTTTCAAAACGCAGCCTCTTCTCCCCATAGCGTACGGGACACCTTGATCGTCGTTCTCATTGCAGGATTGTCCCTTGCGGTTGGCCAAAGCATTATTTTGTTCATCAATCAGGTTAAGCCTCTACGCTTCGTTTTTAGCCTACTGATTAGCGCATTTTTATTCGCGTTTGGCTTTTTGTTTCTGGTCTTTAGCACCTGGCTAATTACGCTACTCCCTTGGTCTACCACGGCTTCACTGCCGTCCTTAACCGCTGTCTTAGGGTTAAGCTATGTGCCCCTGCTATTTAGCTTTTTGGGGGCATTTCCCTACTTGGGGATGCCGATCCTCAACATTTTGTCGATCTGGAACTTGTTGCTCATGGTGTTCGGGTTCTCCACATTGACTGGAGTATCCATTCTCAACGCCTTTGGGTACGTCGTCTTTGGATGGATCGTTCTCCAGCTCTTGCAACAAACGATAGGTCAACCCATCGCCAAACTAGGACAACGTCTTGCGAATACTGTTGCGGGCGTAGATTTAGAAACGACTCGCCGAGGGATTACCAACATTGTGAATGAACGGGCGCAAGCGTCCTCAACGGTGTGGAAGGAAGAATTGCAGGATCGGATGCAGGAACTCCGCAGTGGGAATCTTTCGGAGGCCATTCTGGGGGATGGCGTATTGGGAAACCCTGAGACTGCGGGCGATCGCCCACCTACACCCCTAGAATCAGTTGCGACTGCCGCCAGTGCCACCATCCAAACCACAGACTTTGCCCGTGAGGCAGAACGGGGAGTAAATACCACGCTAAAAACCATCCTGGGACTCCTAGGCATGGCCGTGCTGACCTGCATTGTTGTGATTGCCCTTCGGCCAGTGCGAGAGGCTTTCTTTGGCTGGGTGAATAGCTTACCCGCTTTGATACGACTCATTTTTGGCCTGACATGGGTTGGAGTGATTGCCGTCGTTGTGGCTGGGTTACTAGCACCGCTGGAAACTCTTGGCTGGTGGGCAGGCTGGTACGAGGACGAAGTAGACACCACCATCAACGCGGGAGAACTGGCAGAACCCGTCTCAGATGCCTCTGGTATTTCTCGTTTTATCGTCTATTTGGACGGGATTGGCATCTCGTCGTTTGAGTATTTGCCGGATATTGAGGAGTTTTTGGATACCCTTGCCCCGGCATTACCCGACGATATGGCCTTGTTGCGAGGGATTATTCCCTACTCTGTGTTGAACAGTCCTCTCGATGAGGATCGACCGCTATCGTTTCTATGGCGTGCGGCAGATAAAGCTCGATTTGCCAATCCCATGGCGCTGCTTGGACTTTTGGTCAACATCCGCAATGTCATGATTGTGGCGGTGTCGGCAGATAAGCGCTATGGCCCACTGTACAACCAGGGGATTGCCCAGGTCGTCTATAACGGCTTACTGAAAAATGGCTATCAACCCGCTAGCGGCACACCGATCACGCTCATTGGCTACAGTGGCGGTGGTCAGATGTCCTGTGCCTGCGCGCCTTTTCTGAAACGGGCATTGAGTGCGCCGATTGACGTGATCTCTCTGGGAGGCGTGATCAGCGCGAACTGCAACCTCCTAAAGCTAGAGCATCTTTATCATCTGGTCGGTGAGAAAGATAGTGTTGAGCGAATTGGCCCCGTGATGTTTCCTGGTCGTTGGAAACTGTTTTTTCTGTCGTTTTGGAATCGCGCGAAACGACGGGGAGAGATTTCGTTTATAAATATGGGGCCTGTAGGACACCAAGTTCCTGGCGGCATTCTGGATCCCAACGTGATCTTAGCCGATGGGCGGAGTTCGTTGCAGCAAACCATTGAAACGATCACGGGCATTCTCAAAGGTGAGATTTTGCCAGAAGTGGATTTGAGTGCAGTGAAGACCAGTAACTACTCTCTCTACAGGCAGGCTGCCTTTAATCAGTACAGTTCCTATCCGATTCAACACACTGTTGATTCCACCTGGTATCAGCCAATTGGGGAATGGATGGGACGCTTGATTTTACCTGCTAAAGAGGAGCGATCGCGCATTAAAGGAACTCTCTTTGAAGTCCACCATACTCCTCCTGCGTATCAACATTTAGTTGGACAAGTCGTAGATCTCACTTGGGTCAATGAACCGAGGGTCAACAAGATGATAGCTGCGGTGACCCACGATGTCCACTTCAGCGTTGATGCGGAGTATAGTAGCAAATACGGGGGATCGATTCTTCCCGATCGCCTCAACCATTGGCTACAGGTGAATCCGCTGGAGTCGTTGGCGGGTTCCCATCCCATTGATGATTTGATCGTCATGCTGGATGGAGAGGTCTATGTTGAACCTCAAGGAAATTCTGAATCTGCCGTTTTACGGATTCGACGGACGCCCGTAGAGATTACAGGACGCTACTATGCGTTGGTGCAAATTCAGGGTGCAACGGGGACGGACGACCGTTTCCAGGTCATCCACTTCAACCGAGCGACACGCCAGTTTGATGGCCTAGCCGAAGAGATGCGGTTTCCCCAAGTGGTGTTTGCCGAAGCCTATGGCAGTTATCCTTCAACAATGGCGGATATTGAGCGATCGCCCCTCAATGAAACGGGATGGTATGTCTATGGGGCAAAGGATACCGAGGGAGTCTTTGTGGTGCAGTCTATTGGGCCACGAGCGCTGTTTCAACTGCGTCCCGATCAGGTTGTCTTTGGGGAAAAGGCAGGCTACCGCTATATTCGCAAAGAGGCATGGGCGAATATTGCAGCGCAAAAAGGGAAAATTTCTTCCGTTCTGTGCAGTCCCAAAGAGAATGGACGATCGTCTGCGATTCAGGATGCGATTGACGAGTGGAAAGAGAGCGATCGCGCTTTACTTGTTCACGTCTACGGTGGCATTGGTGGCAACAAGAAAGAGCCAGCGGCAGCTACCCCTATTTTCTTTGGTCACTTTGCCTATGGACTCGCGAGAGTGATTCGCGACCCGCTAGCCGATGAACTCCGCTTTGACTTGCAGTACTACCAGGTCTATACCCAAAATACGGACGGCTTAACCTCCGGCATTCTTCACTGGTCGCGCTATCTGGGCGATCGCCAGTTTGGGTGGCTGGGAACTCGTCCGACCTGTGATTTGCTCATTAAGCTCGATCCCTTTACCAATGATTTTGACTTTGATGGCCTAAAACGTTCCGCTCTGACGCGGATGCTGATTCAGCTAGAGGTAATGGCGGCACGTTATCGCATTGGGGATGGCACAGGTGGAACCTACGTAGGGCCTGCGAATAATTGTTCCCAAGATTCAAATCAAGCGCTCTTTGCCAGTATTCAACAAACTATTGAAAGCATGAAAGCTAACGATGAATTGCTGATCGATTGGGCAAACCGGAATCCTGATCAGGCAGACCGTTTGAAGGATTTAACCCAGCTAGGGAAAGACCTCAAGCTAGAGTTACAGCCCTTTGGTAAGCCCCGCGCTGATTGGGAGAAAAACGAGTACAACTTGGGTAGCACCATTGAGGATCAACCGATTCGCAATTTGGTGATAGGGCTAAGCAGTTGGCGGACGCTGTTACCTCGGAAGGCCAGCGATATGGTGGTCAAGGTCTTCCTCGATTATGGGGCAACGGTTTGGGTACTGCGGACGAATCAGGTTGGTGGCTATGATCCCGACATTGAACCGATCGCACCAATGACCTTGTAGAAAACCTCTAGCCACTACGAGAGACGCACAATCACTTGTTCCTCCATCAGCGTTCGGGCTGTCAGGAGATCCTCTACGGTGACCCGCAAAAAGCGATCGCCATCGACTTGAAACAACAGCTTAATGCGATCGCTCCCCGGATATCCCGGTGGATCAAGAGTTGCTAAGGTTCGGGCACTGTCGGTGTCGTTGAGGGGCTGCACTTGAGTCTGTTCCGTAGATAGAGTCCGGGTTACGAGGCGATCGCCATCAAAATAGACTTCGGTAGCGGTGGTTCCCTCTGCACCCAGTTCCCCAATCACCACTTCAATCCGGGGCTGATTATCCATCGATGCGCCCAAAACGAGTTCTACCGCCTCTGGGGTGGGATAGGGTTGTCCCTCTTTGATCAGCGGATGCCAGCCGTGACGATTATTGCGCCGATCCCAATAGCGGATACCGTAGCTGTGATAGAGAAAGTCTTTGATCTCAAATCCTTGACTGAGTTGTAAGGCTCCTTGGGCGATCGCCTCAAAGGGTTTTTCAGACCGCACTTTTTCTGGGTCGAACTGTTGCCGCACCCAATCTTGAACGGCGGGAATCTGCGCTGTGCCACCGACTAGGAGAACAGCATCTATATCGCTCGGTTCCAAGCCTTGTCGGCGAGCCTGTCGTAAAACTTGGGTCAGACATCCCTCAAGGCGTTCAAAAAAGCCACGATCGCTCAGGAGTTGGGTGAAGCGATCGCGATCCATGTGCAGCGAATAACTTTCAAACGTCTCATCGTTGAAATAGGCTTCTGTGGCCTCAGATTGCTCTGAAAGTTGGATTTTGAGTCGTTCTGCTAGGCGTAGGGTCAAGGCGGTTATGGGCAATCCGTCGGTTTTGGCAAAGGCATCCACTAACCAGTGATCAATATCCGATCCGCCCAGATTCTCCCCTGCCTTCGCCAGCACTCGCGCCAGTTTTGGACGTTGCGCCGATTCCTCTGCCAGGTTCTTCTGTCCCCATTTCAGCAGAAACCCTAGCGGCTTACCCGTAGCCGTATTCGCCTGTTCTAGCCGCACCAGGGACATATCCAGCGTCCCTCCTCCGAAATCGATAACGAGAACCGTTTCTCCACCATTCAGACCATAGCCAAGGGCGGCAGCCGTCGGCTCATCCAGCATTCGCACTTGATCTACGTTGAGGCTTTGGCAGACCTGCCCCAGCCAGTTGCGATAAGCTTCAAAACTATCGACCGGAACCGTAAACGTGAGGGATGACAGATCGCCTTCCGTGGCTTGCAGCGATTGAATGATAGAGGTCAAGAACCACTGCCCTGCCCATTCAAAGGTGACAGTTTGACCATCGAGATCCGGTAGAAATCCTTGCACCGGAGTGCCAATTCCCCGCTTGAAGTTGCGGAAAAATCGAGGATTACTCGCTAGGTCTAAGCCGCGATCGCGCACCTGTTGACCCACCCAAACTTTCTGAGCCTCAGCCTGTTCGACGTAGATGAGACTGGGAACCAGCGGTGGATTGGCACCTACCTGCATCGATAATTCCGGTAAGCTCAGCGTTTCCGCAGATTGGGTTGCCGCATTCCACCGTGCCACAACCGTATTGCTAGTTCCAAAATCAATGGCGTATCCCGAACGAGCGATCGCGTCTCCCATGGGTCAAACAATTGAACGATTAATAGTGGCTACCGGATTTGCGGTGATGCACAGCGGTCTTTGCATTCGTGTCAAATACGTTGCCCTGTTGCACCGTTGCGTAGACCACCCAATGGTCGCCGCACTCCATCCGGTTCACCACTGTACATTCTAAATAGGCAAGGGCATCAGTGAGAATAGGGGAACCGTTTTCAGCCTCTTCTGTGCTTACTCCGTCAAATCGATCTTCGCCTGGGCTAAAGGGCTTGAGAAATTGCTTCATCAGTCCTAAATGTTTGCCCTCGGCCAACACATTCAGTACAAAGGAGCGATCGGGATAAAGCAATGACTCCACCGCGCGATCCTTCGCAACAGCTACCGTGAGTCCGGGAGGGGTAAACGTGGCTTGAGCAACCCAGGAGGCTAGCATCGCGCTCGACACATCTCCCTGGCGAGTTGTGAGTACACACAGCGAGCCGACAATCCGACCCACGGCCTGCTCCGTTGGTGTAAAGGTCGAACCCCCGACGCCTGGAGTTGGCGATAGAGCTTTGGGCGATCGCCGCTTTTTCGCTTTCTTCAGTTCCTGGGCGAAGTCCGTTCCCGCTTCTTCGCACATTTTCAGCGTCACATCCGTGGGCTTGAACTTTACGCGAATGGGATCAAAGCCAAAACTATAGCCTGCATCACGCAGTTTGCCTTCCAGTAAATCGATTGCCTCCCCACTCCACCCGAAGGAACCAAACACGCCAGTCAGCTTATCTTTAGACGCTGTTGAGAGAATGATACCGAGAGCCGTCTGGATCTGGGTGGGGGCGTGTCCACCCAACGTGGGAGACCCAATGATAAATCCGTCGCAGGACTCCAGAGCTGTCTGGATTTCATCGGGCGTGGCACTTTCGCAGTTGATGGACTCTACGGAAACCCCAGCTTTGGTAATACCACGGGCTAAGGCTTGAGCCACGGTGGCTGTATTGCCATAGGCCGAAGCGTAAAGCAACGCAACCGAAAGTTCCTGGGTTTGCTGCTGGCGACTCCATTGACGGTAAGCATGGGTGAGTTCGGTCAAACTATAGCGCACTAGCGAACCGTGACCTACCGCATAAAAATTCACCGAGCTGACATCCGCGAGCTTATCGAGGGCAGTCTCTACCTGACGTGCATGGGGAGCCATGACGCAATCAAAATAGTAGCGGCGAGCGCTCTGAAAGGCTGTCCACCCTTCGTCAAAAACCTGA
>JACYMB010000359.1 GCA_015272205.1 Synechococcales cyanobacterium T60_A2020_003
CATCCTGGCATTTTACGCCGCAGAGCGGCGGGGAATCGACCCGCAGGGATTGAACCCCATTCCTCTATTCCCTATTTAGTACTGCGGACTGAATCCGGCAATCGTTACCTCTCACTGGCAGGATCAGCCTGCTGGACGATTGGGCGTGGAGATGATAATAATTTTGTGCTACCAGATCGATGGATCTCCCGAAATCATGCCATGCTGCAACTGATGGAGACGGGAGACTTCTATCTCATTGACTTGGGAAGCCGCAATGGTTCGTTTGTCAATGGTCGTCGCGTGAGTGTACCTGTGACGCTTCGTAATGGCGATGCGCTGACCTTTGGGCAAACTGAGTTGGAGTTTTACTGTCCTTCGGCGGAACAATTGCGGGATCAGTCCGGCGGCATCCTGGACGATTCACAGGATCATACCGCTACAGCGACGCTCCATGTCCGACGCCTCATTTTGGTCTTGGTGATTGACATTCGCGACTACACCATCATGACCCGCCAATTGGATGAGAAGATTCTCTCTGAAGCCATTGGAACTTGGTTTCGGCAGGCGGGTGACATTATTCGTGAATATGGTAGCTGGGTAGACAAGTATATCGGCGATGCCATTATGGCGGTGTGGATTCATGGTTCCAGTGGTGTAGATCATGAGGAAATGGTTCGAATTGCAAAAGCGTTGAACGCTCTCCATGACATGACGAGTCATCTCCATGAGCAGTTTCCATTGCCTTTTCCTGTGCGGATTGGGGCTGGGCTCAATACTGGGTACGCCATTGTAGGCAATACGGGCACAGGCGATCGCCCTGACTATACAGCGCTTGGGGATACGGTGAATGCTGCATTTCGTTTGGAGTCAGCCACGAAGCAAATTGGGATGGACGTGGCCTTAGGCGAAGTGGCTTACGATTATCTCACCGAAGCAGGCATCGAGAAGCCCTTTTTTAAGCAACATACGGTGCACCTGAAGGGGTACGATACCCCCACGCAAACCTACGCCACTTCCTTTGCCGACTTAAAAGCTTTTTTGCAGCGACTAGAACGTGCTCATGCGGAATAAGGCTAGTGAGATGTAGATGTCCGCAATAGTCCTCAACGCGCAGCGTAGACGGTTGCTGTACCTCAGGGTTTAAGCTGTTTGAACCCGTCGTACAGCAAGAAATTAAACACAAACTCAGCTCCATACTCTAACGTATAGATAGATAGAGAGTGTAACTATGGCAATAGATCAATGATCAATGAAGCCATAAAACTCTTTCAATGGGTTTACCCGAATGTAAAGGCAAAATGGTAGGCTCTAGGTAAAGACCTAGACATCGATTTTCGAATTATCTGAGAGGGATCTGAACGAATGAAACGACTCGTTGGTGTGCTGACCGTCTTATTCGGTCTGCTTATCAGTAGCTTTTGTGGGTTTGGGGTTTCCCAGCAGGCGATCGCTGCAAATTTGAGCAGTCCCGTTTTCGGTTCAGCACCAGTACTGGCCGCCGAACTCAATGCCGTTGATGAAAAACGGGTAGAGTTGGGCGATAAAATTGACTTAAACAATACAAATGTTCGTGCTTTTACGCGCTATCCGGGCATGTACCCGAAAATTGCAAGCATGATTATTCAAAACGCTCCGTTTAATAGCGTTGATGATGTATTCAAGATGCCGGGTTTGACGGAAAAACAAAAGGAAATTTTGAGAAAATACGAAGACATTCTCACCGTCACAACTCCTGATGATGCATTGACGGAAGGTGGCGATCGCTTTAACAACGGAATTTACGGAGGTTAAGTGGACTGCGCTGAGCCTGTTCCTGTTTAAAAGATGCGCGACTGGATCAGCACGGTTTGGTTAACTCTGCGTATATTGAACCTAATTGCGTGAGTGTTATTCATAGGTATGTATAGAGTGTAGGCAATGCCTGCACTCTTTCAGTATCCTTGGCAGCAGATGCGGTATTACGAGCCCTTTTCGTCCCGTGGTCAATTCTCCTAATCTCAGTTTGCTCAATTTGTATGACGTTTTGGTGGTGGGGAGTGGTGCAGCAGGGCTCTATGCAGCGCTGTGTTTGCCCTCACACTATCATGTTGGCCTCATCTCTAAAGAAACACTGTCTCTTTCTGCAAGTGATTGGGCTCAAGGCGGAATTGCAGCAGCGATCGCCCCGGAAGACTCTAGCGATTTACACGTTGAAGATACGTTGCATGCAGGTGCAGGGCTATGTGAATTAGAGGCGGTACGTTTCCTCGTGGAGCAAGCACCGGACTGTGTGCGATCGCTGGTTGATTTGGGTGTTGCGTTTGATCGCCATGGTTCAGAATTAGCACTAACCTTGGAAGCCGCCCATCGTCGCCGTCGTGTTCTCCATGCTGCCGATACAACGGGACGGGCAGTGGTGACGACGTTGGTTCAACAAGTGCTTCAACGCCCCAAC
>JACYMB010000360.1 GCA_015272205.1 Synechococcales cyanobacterium T60_A2020_003
AAATTGCTATGGCTCTGAGGGAGGCATTGGGGGAACCTCATCAGGGGCGATCGCCGATGCAGCATCAGGAACCGATGGCTCAGATCCCTCCAACTCAGTAGACATCGGATCAGGGGCATGGGCGGCTCCTGCAAACACCACTTCAACCGTCGTATCTAGATCTCGCTGCGATCGGAACGGATTGTATTGCCAAGGATCAAACACATCTTTGATCAACAATTCCTCGATCCAGGTTTTGGTCACCACCGCCAACGGCAATGCCAAAATTAAGCCCAGCGGCCCCAAAAACATAGTGAAGAAAATCTGAGCCAGTAAGGTCGCCGCCGGAAGCAACGACACCTGTTTCTGCATCATCATCGGGCTAAACCAATAACTCTCCACGTTCTGGATGACCAGATATAGAATAATGACCGCTAGCGCCTTACCCGGAGAATCCAAGAGGGCAACAGCCACCGGGAAGATCGCGCTCAAGGTCGGCCCAATATTCGGAATAAAGTTAAACACCCCCGCCAACAACGCATGGGCAAACACAAAGTCCACCTGCAAAATCAGCAAGCCAATAGCGCTGAAAGCAGCAACAAACAGGGAATTGACCGACACGCCCGCCATCCAGCTTACCAACGAGGTTTCGCACTTGGTCAAAATCTCATCGACGCGGCGACGATAAAACGACGGAAACAGCCGAATAAAAATATCCCGATACGCAGTCGGGCTGCCCACAAACATGAACGTCAAAACTGCCAGCAGCAAGAGTTGCAGTAAAACGGCCAGGGAGTTGGAAAAGAACGTCACAAAGTTGCCAAATACCCGCTGGGCAATGGAACTCGACTGACGTAGTAAATCGGGAAAATTGAAATTGATTGAATCCAGCCATGCCAACTCTTTCAGATCTTGAATGGGGAACCAGTAGGGAGGCTCATCAATCGCATGATTGATCCACACACTCAGGCGGCGAAAACCTTCCGGCACTAGTTCAATCAATTGCTGGAACTGGTTAACAAAGGGGGGAACCACGAGGCCAAAGAACAGGGTTGCTCCCAGTAAGACGATCAGCAGAGCAATGACCACCCCAATAATTCTGGAAACGGCTAACCGCCGCTGCACCGATAGCACCAAACGATTGAGAGCAGTCGCCAGCACCACTGCCGTAAACGTAAGCAGCAAGATTTGCCGGAATTGCCACAGGATCATGAGGGCAATGACCAGGCACAAAAATCCAACCCAATCAATGAACTTCATCGTCGCTCCAGCAAGGTGAACGGAGGCTAGACTTGATGGCAAATGTCCAGAGTAGACAACTACCAAGGTGTGTCGGAATCCTAGAATTGTATCGGATTCATTGGCATAACTCTAGACGGCCCAACACAGTGATTTCAAAGTTTTTGGGCATGAACGAAGTATCTTGATGGGTTTCACAGGAGTCGCATGAGTCCATTCACAACAATTTGTGCAGAGTGGATAAAGAAGGACTCCGTAATCGTGGCGGGAGTATCGGTTGGCTGATGGTAATGGGGCGTACGAAAATTAGCGGTGTCGGTGAGCAACACAGCACCAATGCCTTGATTCCAGAACGGTGCATGATCGCTGCGAATGAAGTCGGGAGCCATCCCTGCTATCACTGGAATTGCTAAGGACAAAACCTTAGGCGCACCGTCCCCTTGGGGTGACTGAAACGCATCTAACAAAGTGGTATGGGCGCGATCGCCCAGCGCTGCCAAGAAATTACCCTGATCCGTGGGAGGCTTAATCGGTAACAGGTCGGGATAACGCTGACAGCCCGGTGTATCGCAGGCATAACCCAGCATTTCCAAAATGATGGCTCCGTTTAGATTTGCCGTGAGAGTTTCATCTGCCACAAATGCCTCGCTGCCGAGCAGCCCCTCTTCTTCCAAGTCAAAAAAGGCCAAGCGTAGGGTTTGGGGCGTGGGCACATCGGCAAACAGGCGAGCGATTTCGAGGAGGGTCGCTACTCCGGTGGCATTGTCATCGGCACCGGGCGATCGCGCCACTGAGTCATAGTGAGCACCGACGAGGAGAATTCCAGAATCGGATTCTGTTCCTGGGCGATCCGCATAGAGATTTATGCCGCTGTCAAATTCTTGGGTTTGTACTGTCCAGCCGGAAGCCTCTAGGGATTGCGTGATGTAGGTTCTGGCCTGTTGGCGATCGCCCTCGTCATAGCGCACAAACGACAGTGCTTCCAGATCGGCTAGGAGGCGATCGGGATGCACCACGGGGGGAGAAACGGCAGTCGCAGACAGAACCTGGATCGTGGGGGTCGCGGCCTGCCCAATAAAATGCTGCCGAGCCGTCCAGCCCAGCAGCACAATGGCAATCGCAAGCAAGAAAATTGGAATTCGCAATGTCCGGATTCGCATGGTGAAGGGTTTCGCCTAAACGGATCTAGCCTCAGCTTAGGCGATTTTCACCTATTGGTTCCCTTCTTGGGGGAACGCTCCCGGTTTGACCGAGATATTGAGCGTGTCTGAACCGCGCACCACTTTGAAGTTCAGATTGCTACCGATGGTGCTTTTCTCAACGAGTTGCTGCACCGTTTCCGAATCCGTCACAGTCTGACCATCAATCTCTTTGATCACGTCCCCGCTTCGCAACCCAGCCCGCGCCGCCGGAGACTGAGGCTCAACTCGGACGATCAGAATACCAGAGTCCTCGTTGGTCGTTACGGGAGCGTTCGGATCGTTGTTCAATTGCTCCTTCAACTCTGGGGTCAACGCGGTCATCCGAATGCCTAGATAGGGGTGGTCAACTTTACCATTGCTCACCAGTTGATCCGCGATGGCCTTAAACAGGTTGACTGGGATGGCAAAACCTAAACCTTGAGCACCGCCGATGATCGCAGTGTTCATGCCAATCACTTCACCGTACTCATTGAGGAGCGGGCCACCGGAGTTGCCGGGGTTAATGGCGGCATCCGTTTGGATAAAGCTCACCCGCTTATCGGGCACTTGAATTTCAGCGCTGGAGCGTCCGGTGGCGCTAATGATGCCCGCTGTGACGGTGTTATCCAGACCGAGGGGGTTACCAATGGCGATCGCCCATTCGCCAGGACGGAGATTATCTGAATTCCCCAATTTGACCGTTGGGAGTGATTCATTGGCCTGAATGCGAACGACCGCTACATCCGTTAGGGTATCTTCTCCTAAGACCTCTCCTGTGTAGGAACGCCCATCTTTCAGGGTCACGGTTACCTGATCAGCCCCATCGACGACGTGGGCATTGGTGACGATAATCCCTTTGCTATCAATGATGAACCCTGATCCCGTACCTTCTTCAACACGGGTTGAAGGTTCTTGGGGAATCTGATCACCAAAAAAGCGGCGGAAGAAGGGATCGTTGAACACATCCGGAGCTTGGGATGTGACAGTGCGGCTAGAGTCAATCCGCACCACGGCAGGCCCCACTTGCTCGACCGCTGCCACAATAAAGTTTGTATCGCCACTGGAGGCCAGAATGCGGCTACTGGGGCTGCTATTTATGGGTGGCTGTGCTTCGGTTTGGGACGGAGGCGTCTGGCTGAGTAGCTGCTCACTCGCACTAAAGGGCAGGGGCGCACCATTCGCCAACCAGCGATCGCCCACAATGACACCACCTGCGCCCAAAAGAACTAGGGTCAGAGAAAGGGCTGTGCGACGGATAGGATTGTGCTTGGTTTCGGGAGAATAGGAAGACATATTTAATTCTTTAAGCCTTTGCGTTGAGTCCAATTAGGTGGTGAGGAGTGACGGGTACAGAGCGACGGATTTGTCAGGGCAATAAAGACGCTCAGACCAGATTTTTTTGGAGTTCGCCCGGTTGGGGTATCACTCTATTCTTAGATTAGGAAACAGATATGACATCAGAGTGACATTGTTGTTCCAAAAAAATGTCATTTTTGCCGTTAACGACTCCCATATTCCTATCAAATCCGCCTGAATATCCATTATTTGTAAGGGCGGGTTTAGCCGATTGCCCTTGGCAAATGCCGAAAGTAAAGGACAAAACTCGCCCCTAGCCATCTGGCATGGATCGTTGATTAACCAGACTTGATATGACTAGAGACTCCCCAATTCTAATTTGCTCAATCGGGCGATCGCCTTCTAGACTCCAGGTTTCACGACTCATGTGACACTGGAGCGAGAATTGTCACACGAAGTTCACAAGCTCAACATGGAACCGTCAAATCGGGTTGATATCGTAAAGACATCAGGTGAATGTATGCAAGAGTTTCGGAGGAACCTGACCCGCGCCTTTTCTAATCTCCCCTTGGAGTTCAGAAAATGAGCGATCGCGGTTCCTCCGGATTTTTTTGGCAAGATTCCCCAGAAACGCTTGGTCGGCTCCAGCGATCGCAGGATATGGGGCGATCGCTGACAAACCAAAAAAATTCTAGAGTATCCGGAGTACGGCTGGAATCGAGCGCTTATACTTCCTGTTGTCCCTTCAAAAAACAGGACGTATCAAATGAAATTTGTAAAATCTGTTTCAATACTCGCGGTCGCAGGTCTTGCGGTTTGTGCCTTTGCTCCTAAGAGTTCAGCCTAGGCTACCAGTGCAGCAGAAAGTTCCTGCATGTCGGCGGTGAACAGTCAGTACGGTGGGCAAGTGAGCAATTTGTATGTCGTTAGCTCGGAATACTCGGAAGCAGGTTCTCTCGTGATGTTGCAGGCCGATGGCGATAGTTGGCGGTGTCTTTCCTCCAACGATGGTGTGGTTGAAGAGCTGAGCCTGCAATAATCAAGAATCAATCCCAAATGGCTGGGGGCGGGTTGGGCCATGAATCCCTGAGCTTGGGCCAGGGCGATCGCCTAAACCCGCCCGCACTAGAGAGTTTAGGTAATCACCGTGGGGCGATCGCGTCCCGTTAGGGTTGTAATCTGCGCCACCTCATCGGCGATCGTAATCAATTCTCCCAACGCATCTTGGGGATCCGCGTTCTGTTTCGCGGGATCGGCCTCAAAGCTTTCCAGGTAGAGCCGCAGGGTTGCGCCCTTCGTGCCCGTACCGGATAGGCGGAACACAATCCGGGAGCCATCGGTAAAGCCAATGCGCGTGCCCTGATTTGTGCTGATGCTGCCATCCACCGGATCGGTATAGCTAAAGTCGTCCGCATACTCCACCTCGTACCGCCCCAAGGACGTACCCTTCAGATCCGGCAATTTAGCCTGGAGATTCTGGATCAGCGTCTTGGCGCGATCGCTCTCCACCTCTTCATAGTCGTGGCGCGAGTAGTAGTTGCGTCCGTAGGTGTGCCAGTGTTCTCGGACAATCTGCTCTACCGATTCCTGCCGCACCGCCAGTACGTTTAGCCAGAACAGCACTGCCCAGAGGCCGTCCTTCTCCCGGACGTGGTTTGACCCCGTACCGAAACTTTCCTCCCCGCAGAGGGTCGCTTTGCCCGCATCCAGCAAGTTGCCAAAGAATTTCCAGCCCGTCGGCGTTTCATAGCAATCGATCCCTAACTTCGCCGCTACCCGATCCGGAGCCTGACTGGTAGGCATTGATCGCGCAATGCCAGCCAGCCCATCCCGGTAGCCCGGAACCAACGTTGCATTCGCCGCCAAAATCGCCAAACTGTCGCTAGGGGTGACAAAGAAATGGCGACCCAAGATCATGTTGCGATCGCCATCGCCATCGGACGCCGCTCCAAAATCGGGCGCATTGTTACCGAATAGTTTCTCCACCAGATCGTGGGCGTAAACCAAGTTCGGGTCGGGATGCCCACCGCCAAAATCCTCTAGGGGCAGACCGTTCACCACCGTCCCCGGAGCCGCACCCAGCCGCGTTTCAAAAATGGCGTGGGCATAAGGCCCCGTCACTGCATGGAGGGAATCCATACACATCTTGAATCTGCCGTTGGTAAGCAGGTCATGGATGCGATCGAAGTCGAACAGGGTTTCCATCAGTTGGCTGTAGTCACTGACCGAGTCGATTACCTCTACGGTCACCGTACCCATTTGGGTCGTACCCACCGCATCCAGATCAATGTCCTCCGCTTCCATAATCCGGTAGGCATCAATCGTCTTGCTGGCTTCGTAAATCGCATCCGTGATTTTTTCTGGTGCAGGGCCACCATTGCCGATGTTGTACTTCACGCCAAAGTCACCGTTGGGGCCGCCGGGGTTGTGGCTAGCAGAAAGGATAATCCCCCCAAACGCTTCGTTTTTGCGAATAACGCAGGATGCGGCGGGTGTGGATAAAATACCTCCCTGCCCCACCAGCACCCGACCAAAGCCGTTGGCCGCTGCCATTTTGATAATGGTTTGAATGGCAGAACGGTTCAGATACCGACCATCGCCACCGACAACCAGCGTTTTACCCTGGAAGCCTTCTAGGCTGCTGAAGATAGATTGAATAAAATTTTCAAGATAATGACGCTGCTGGAATACGGGTACAGCTTTCCGCAGCCCCGATGTACCGGGTTTCTGGTCGAAAAATGGCTGAGTTGATACAGTACGAATATTCATCAAAAAATTTCCTCACCTGAACAATTGGAGGCAGTGGTCGTCTGTCTAACTGCGGGGTGAGATTAACCCACCCATGAGGATTCTCTCATCCTTGTTACCGTCTTTAACCCTTTTCTCGCACGTCTTGGGATGAAGCTTCCAGCCTTCCCAATCAATTAAGTTTCAAGTCTTGAAAAAGTCGTAGTTTTTCGGAAGATGCTAGGTTAAGAATAGGTTAACTTGTTAGTGTTAGAGTCACGAGGAATAAAGGTATACCACGGCTGGACAAACAACGTTCCAGGCACGAGAACCCTCCCTTCATGCTTTACCTGTTCTTAAACGTCGTTAAGATGGGGGTTTAATCATGACCAATCAGTCTGATTTTCTGTATCCACGTGCCCGGTATCGGGGCGAGGTCAAGCCTGAAAATTTGGTATTTAACGCCAATTTGCAAGAATTTGCCCAGCGTGTCAGCTATATTTCCAATTTGGAAACCAACGGTAAACTGTCGCCTTTGGAGTCCTTCGACCAGATCGAAGCCCTCTGGAAATCGTTAAAGGCCAGTAAAAAGCAGTTGGGGATCGGTTAGATCAGTGGATGGGGCGATTCTCTTTCAGAGACGCTGCGCGATCGCTCCCCTGCAGTCGCTCCCATCTAGGTTCCATTGCTCCTGAATTAAAGGATTTCTCTTCAGAAGTGCTTGCAAGCCATCTGTGAGCTATTCCTTTTGCTGCCTACTTATCACGCGATAACCTAAGCGGGCGTTTTGTAGAGAGAACGGACGAAGCTTAACACTTGCTCCTGTCTTTCTTCAGGGAGGTTTTCCAGAAGACTTGCAAGGCGATCGCCTAAGGGAATCCAAGCTTTAGTGGCGCTTCTCCAAACCACCATAAATTGATCAGGCGTAAGTGCCCGTGTTTCGATCGTCTTACCTTCGGAGTTGGCAAACTCAACTTCGTAGGCGTGATGATTATCCGTGTTGCCGTATTCTTCGACAATTGTGCCTAATTCCCCCGCTTGAACATCAGAGTCGGGGAGGTTAACCAAAAGCTCAACGACATCAAAGAGTTTAGGTTTGGTCATCTCTGCCTCCGGATAAAAAGGGTTATCAACCGAGCGCGATCGGGTTCGCTGGGTTCCATCATCGCGCTTTAGAGCACTCAGATCTGCGACTTCTCCTCATCACTCCAACACGCCCTTTTTAAGGCGCTGGCTAGAAGTCGCAGATCTAGCAGTAACAGTCAACCTTGTGTCTTTGAAACGCATGCTCCTTGAGAAAGTATGAATTGCTGCAATCTGACCGGATTGGATGGGTAGTCTGAGGAAGAGGTAACCAAGCCAGATTTTAAGCTGCCCATATGAAAGACCATTGCCGCATCCTACAGGTTCACCGAGAAGCTGAGCAGGAAGTAATTTCTACCATTTCGAACAGACGATCGCCTATCGAGGAGGATCTATCTTGGGCATTGCCGAATGGCAGTATGCTTCCTGCATTGGCCCACACCCTAGCTCTCTACCGAGGGTAGAGGGAACTAGAGTTTGAAGCCCTTCCTCCTGGAGAAAAGGGTTTGGGACGAGGGTATTTCATGCTTGAGTCCAGCAACGCCCTATTTTGAATATTCAATCCGTGTTCTCTGGTATAAGTGCATGGGAACACTAAATACTAATTGTTTCTTATTCAATTATCTATGATGAAATTTCCCGATCTCCCAAAACTGAGTAAAAACGATGAAAAGGCGTTGCTGAATAACGTCAGTTCGGGATAAGAGAGGGGCAGGTTAGATAGGCTGAAAGTGCTAAGTTTTCATCCCTTGACCTGCCCCATGTTTAGTCTAGAAGACCTGTTTTGTGACATCGATGACT
>JACYMB010000361.1 GCA_015272205.1 Synechococcales cyanobacterium T60_A2020_003
GGCGGATTCCGTACCCACAAATAGGCGAAACGGTTCTTGATAATTAGCTTCAAACCCGCCTGAACAGATCGTCAGCGCTTCAAATCCGGCATTATCCTGAACGCCTTGTGGCTGACCGTCAACTTCTTGGGGAATATAGCGGTCGGGAATGCGTAAACGGCGGCGGAGTTCTCCAGTGGTGAGGTCAAACTCATGGATAAATGGTGGAATGCCTGCATCGGCAGCCCCTTCACTGGAAATAAATACGGACTGGCGCGGCGATAGGGCAATTCCTTCCGCATCGATCGCCCCAGGGGGATAGGGTTCACCGTTCTCGGTCAGGGTTGTCACAGACTCTACATTCACCGATTGGATGGCGATCGCCCCTTCTCGATCCTCCACCGACAATTTCAGGGTATAAAACCGGGCCGGCGCGACGTTGCTCCGGTCATCGGACACCGCATAGAGGCGATCGCGGGGACGGTCGTAGACCCATCCCGATAAACCACCCACAGGTACTCCTTCAAATTCGGTGGTCAGTTCATAGGCGTCTAGAAAATCTAAAGATATATCCAGAAAAAGACGATCTTCCGCCCGCACCTGCGGTAGGCTGCAACTGGTCAAGCCAATTAATCCTACCGTTGCTATCAGCAGCACCAAGGCGTGCCGAAGTCTCGGCCACCAGTTGGATTGATGTTGAGGGCGATCGCCCATCTCAGTCCTCGATTTCATAGTCACCCGATCTTGAATGCCACCCTGATCTTGACCTATTTTGACTCCACTTACGATAAGGAATTGGATGGACGATGACGCTTACCCTCATCATTGGCAATAAAAACTATTCCTCCTGGTCGCTACGCCCTTGGTTGGCGATGACCCAGAACGGCATTGAGTTTCAGGAACTTCGGATTCCGCTCTATAGGCCAACGACGGCTGAACAGTGGCGTCAGTATTCCCCCACCCAAAAAGTCCCGGTTCTAATTGCCGATGGATTGACGATCTGGGAATCTCTCGCCATCTGCGAGTATTTTGCCGATCAGAACGTGACCGGGTGGTATCCCGCTGATCCCAAGGTGAGGGCGATCGGCCGTGCGGTTAGTGCTGAAATGCACGCCGGATTTGCCCTTCTGCGTCAACACATGCCGATGGACAGTCGTTCCCTGCGTCCAATGGTGATGATTCCGGCTCCGGTGCAGCAGGATATTGATCGCATTACCCAAATCTGGACCATGTGCCGCCAAGAGTACGGGGCAGGGGGAGACTTTTTGTTTGGCGAATTTTCGACTGCCGATGCCATGTTTGCCCCGGTTGTCTCCTGATTCCGCACCTATGGCGTTTCCCTTAATCCCATCTGCCAAACCTATGCCGAGGTCATCTGGAATCTGCCTGCCATGCAGAAATGGGTAGAAGCGGCGATCGCCGAAACGGAAGTGATCGAACCCTAGCGTATGAGTGATCGAACCCTAGCGTATGATGGACAGGGTGTGTCGCAAAAATTCACCCAGGCCATGAGCATCGGTCAAGAACCGCCAGAACTTCTCCAGTCGAAACTCTCCTACACCGGACGCAAATTTAGCTTTACGGTCGATCGCCTCCGTCTGCCTAACCAGGCCGAAGGGGAGTGGGAGTGTATTCACCATCCGGGCGGTGCGCTTGCTGTACCGGTCACACCTGATGGAGATTTGGTTTTAGTACGGCAGTATCGGTTCACCGCAAAGGGGCGTTTACTGGAATTTCCGGCGGGAACGGTGGAAGTGGGAGAAGATCCGGCGAAGACAATCGAACGCGAAATTGAAGAAGAAACGGGTTATCGTGCTCACGAGTGGCGATCGCTCGGTCAATTCTTCTTGGCTCCGGGCTATTCCGATGAGATTATCTATGCCTTTTTAGCGCAGGATTTGGAAAAGCTAGAAACGCCGCCTGCCCAGGATGAGGACGAGGATATTGAAGTGGTGCTGATGTCGCCAGCGGCCTTTGAGCAAGCGGTTCTGGACGGAGAAGCCATTGACGCCAAGTCGATATGTAGCTTTATGCTGGCACGTCCCTTTTTGAGCTTGGGCTAATACGTCAAGGTGTAAATTCGAGTAGACAAAACGCCAAACCGGATTTACGCCTCTGCCTCGGTGAACTCCATATTTTCGTAAAGGTCAGAAATTTGAACGTGGCAATCCAGCGTATTGAATGAAAGCGTAACGCTCGGATCGTCGTACTCCGAAAATAGCCATTGATTCACCCCGGTTTTAACGTGGTGTTCAACGTGGATTTTGTACTGATCAATCAGCAGATATTCCTGAAAATTCGAAATCGTGCGGTAGGCGACGAACTTCTCGCCACGGTCATAATTTTGAGTGGATTTCGATAAAACTTCTGCGATAAAGCAGGGATTCACGACGGTATCCTTGCGCCCAGATTGCAGTTCGATCGGTTTGGGCAGCACCATCACATCGGGATAGGTGTAGACGGCAGCATTGGGAATCCAAAGACGCTGATCAACATGAAATACCTCGTAAGGTTTACGTTTAAGCCCAAGGCTTAACGCAATGTATAGGTTGCCACTAATCCGATTGTGTTCAGGGGTTCCACCCGTCAAAGGGATGATTTCTCCATCGCGGTATTCGTTGCGAATATCCGAAGCTACTTCGAGTTCTAGATATTCTTCAGTGGTGTAATATTTCGTCTCTAGTTGAGCAATCATGGCTGTTCTACCCCTAAGACTTAAAAGTGTTGGTTGATCCAAAGGTCACTACTGATATGGTCGTCCTCAGAGTGAGCCGCTCTAATACGTCCTGTTTTAACAATTTCTAGCCAAGACGCTGTGTCCAAGGTATGGAGTTAAACACGTGACATCCTCCCGACGCTCACCCTATCGGGTAGAGCGCGGGCTTCCCCAGATCGCTCT
>JACYMB010000362.1 GCA_015272205.1 Synechococcales cyanobacterium T60_A2020_003
AAAGCTGGTTCTAAGAAACGCCGTCGTCGTGTGGGTCGCGGCATTGCTGCAGGTCAGGGGGCAAGTTGTGGTTTTGGCATGCGCGGTCAGAAGTCCCGCTCTGGTCGTAGCACACGTCCTGGCTTTGAAGGTGGCCAGATGCCGCTCTATCGCCGAATTCCTAAGTTGAAGCATTTTCCCCTTGTCAACCGCAAGCAGTTTACGGTTATCAATGTCGGTAAGCTTGCGGATCTGGATGCTAATACCAAAGTGGATTTGGCAACCCTAATGGATGCTGGAATTGTCACATCTGATGATGGCCCCCTCAAGATTTTAGGAGATGGAGAGATTAGTGTTCCCCTCCAAGTTGAGGCTGCTGCCTTCACCCATTCTGCGAAAGCAAAAATTGAGGCTGCAGGTGGTAGCTGCGTAACTCTAGATTAGATCAAATGGTCTAGATCGCCGATAAAATGAGCGTAAGATGTTCAAGTTTTCCGAGCGTTAGCAGTTTTTACGGCTCTGTTGACCGCTAATGCTTTCTGAGAGGGCGATCGCATAGCAATTAGAGGTATTTGTTCATGGTTGTAAGTCGAGACAAAGCGCCGACCGCTCAAGAAACGTTCATGCAAATGGCTCAGGCAGCAGGGCTGCGCGGTCGATTGTTAGTGACAGTCGGCCTTTTGCTTTTGGTACGCTTGGGCGTTGCTATTCCTGTTCCTGGCATTGATCGGGCTGCATTCCAGGCCGCCATTCAAAATGGGAACTTGGGAGGGCTAAGCAATGTTTTGGCCTTGATTGATACCTTTGCAGGGGGTGGCTTGTCTGCGTTAGGGATTTTTGCCCTTGGGATTTTGCCATTTATCAATGCCTCTATCATTATCCAGCTTCTCACGGCTGCCATTCCTTCTCTAGAGGACTTACAAAAGAATGAAGGTGAAGCGGGTCGGCGTAAAATTTCTCAGATCACTCGATATGTTGCTCTCGGTTGGGCCATCATCCAAAGTTCTGGAATTGCTTGGCTGGTTAAGCAGTATGCAGCGACTCCGGGACCAGCTTTCTTCATTGAAACGGTCATTGCGCTGACGGCTGGCTCTATGTTCGTCATGTGGGTTGGAGAGCTAATCACCGAGCGAGGCATTGGGAACGGGGCATCGCTGCTAATTTTCGTCAGCATCGTGGCTTCATTACCCACGTCTCTGGGACAGACAATTCAGCAAGCGAGTACAGGCGATCGCACATTTGTTGGTGGCGCAATTGTTCTACTTTTAGTTTTTCTTGCAATGATCGTGGGTATTGTCTTTGTTCAAGAGGGTACTCGCCGGATTCCCATTGTTTCTGCTCGTCGTCAGGTTGGTCGTCGCTTGTATCTTGAGAAGAATAGCTATCTCCCGCTGAGGCTAAACCAAGGCGGCGTGATGCCTATCATCTTCGCTACGGCTGTTCTAGTGTTGCCAGCATCCCTAATCCAGTTTTTTCCGAACGAGTCTTTAGCTAAGGTTGTGAGCTATTTCACCCCTGGTCATTGGTTATATATCGTCCTGTACTTGACGCTAATCCTATTTTTCAGCTACTTCTATGCGTCGCTGATTGTCAATCCAGTCGATATGTCACAAAACCTGAAGAAGATGGGAGCTAGTATTCCCGGAATTCGACCTGGTCGGGCGACCAGTGAGTACCTTGAGCGTGTTTTGAACCGCTTGACCTTTTTGGGCGCAATTTTCCTAGGTCTTGTTGCAATCATCCCAACGGTTGTTGAAAGTGCAACTCAGGTTAGAACCTTTCAAGGGCTGGGAGCAACCTCTTTGCTGATTTTGGTTGGCGTAGCCATCGATACTGCGAAACAGATTCAGACCTACGTCATTTCTCAGCGATATGAAGGGATGGTGAAGCAATAGTGGCTCGACTGATTTTCTTAGGACCTCCAGGAGCTGGCAAGGGAACTCAAGCTAGTAAGTTGGCTCAGAGCTGTCATATCCCCCATATCTCCACAGGAGACATTCTCCGTGCTGCAGTTGCTCAAGAAACGGAGCTTGGCCTGAAGGCGAAATCCTTCATGGATAAAGGTGAGTTAGTGCCGGATCACCTGATTCTAGATATCGTGCGCGATCGCCTTGCGTCTGAGGATACGAAGGGTGGCTGGATTCTAGACGGGTTTCCACGCAATGTCAGCCAAGCGGATTTCCTTGACAACTTATTGGACGACATTGATCAAGCTTGTGACTATGTGGTCAATCTTGAAGTGCCGGACGACATCTTAATTCAGCGTTTACTGAGCCGAGGGATGAACCGCAGTGACGATAACGAAGAGGTCATTCGTTATCGTCTACAGGTATATAGGAATCAAACGGCTCCGCTTATCGACTTTTATCGCGATCGTCAGAAGCTAGTGTCTATCAATGGTCATCAATCTGTTGATGCAGTAACTAACCAGCTCAAGGAGTTAGTTTCTTAGCAATTTACGCCAATATCAATATTCACTACGGAACGGATTTGTTAGGCTTACGGTAGGGTTCACAACGTTATTGAGTCATGTTCAATCAGTTTTTAAAAGTCTGTTAAGAGCGAGGTAATCGATTTTGTCTAAACAAGATCTCATCGAGATGGAAGGCACTGTCACTGATTCTCTACCGAACGCCATGTTTCGGGTTAGCTTAGATAATGGTTTTGATGTCCTTGCCCATATTTCAGGCAAAATACGTCGGAACTACATTAAAATCCTGCCGGGCGATCGCGTCAAAGTTGAGCTAACTCCCTATGATCTTACAAAGGGTAGGATTACTTATCGTTTGCGCAAGAAGTAAGCTGTCCATAAACGTTCAACCTAAAGTTAAGTTAAGAGCAGTCCTAAACCCAAGGTACCTGGTCACCGCAATAAGAATTGTTAATGAGAATGGCTGAAGCAGCTACATT
>JACYMB010000363.1 GCA_015272205.1 Synechococcales cyanobacterium T60_A2020_003
CTCATCTGAATTCTGCTTGCTGCTTTCCTTTTTGGATCAATTGGATAAAGTCGAGCTCAGGGTTTCCGGACAGATAAGTTTTGAACCACAAAATCTTTAAATTTTGCATTCAGGCGAGCGATCGCCCCTTTAGGATATCCAGATCTGCAACTTCTTTTGTGATGCCAATACGCCAATGTTGGGACACTGACCAGAAGTCGCAGATCTCAGAGTAAGGCGATCGCCCCTTGATCCTCTTCCTAAAAGGCACCATCGCCAAAATTTGCGTTTCAGTAACAATTTCAACACTCCCTCATTCCTCTTTATAGACTGGAGGTACATCAGCGATATTCCTAAACAATCAGGAGCCTACCCCCCATGTTTCAGCAACTCTCAGGCCAGCCGCACTTGGTTTGGTTAGCTGTAGGCTTAGTGGGCTTAACCCTGGGAATGCTCGTTGGAGAACCCAGTATTATCTCCTTGGCGATCGCTGCTCTGATCACCTCTGTCATTGCCCTAACCGTTCCGTCGGTTGCGGTTCAAGTATTGCTCTGGGGCATCTTATCCATTTGCCTTGCATTAGTCCTGCGAGGCCTCGAACCCCGTGAATCCCAAGAACTCCTACCCTTCCCCGAAGCCAAAGTTTACGAAGCCATTCCGCCTGGTGGAGAAGGCTACGTTTACTACAGCGGTTCCAACTGGCGTGCCCGTTGTCAGATGTCCGATGTCGCCATTGATGTCGGTGCATCCGTACTGGTCGTGAGTCGTCAAGGAAACACCTTAATTGTGCTGCCCAGTTCCCTACCTACGCCGCCACCTCGCTAAGATTAAGCATAGAAAGCGATCGCCCTAATACAGGTGATCTGAGTTTCGGTAAACTAGATGTAGCGTTATATGGCAGCAGATGGGCGATCGCTCTACAATAGCGGCAAAAGCCGGATTCGGCTCACGCTCACGATTCCGTAGGAGATAAAGCGGTATGGAAACGATTCTGGGTGCCCTCGTTATCCTCGTTGTGGGTTACACCATTGGGTCGGTCAAAATCATCAATCAAGGCAACGAGGCACTGGTCGAACGTCTCGGTCGTTACCACCGTAAGCTCCTGCCCGGTCTCAACTTTGTGGTACCCATTCTAGACACCATCGTCTGGCAAGACACCACGCGGGAACAGGTGATTGACATTCCCCCCCAAGAAGTCAACACCCGCGACAACATTACCTTGACCGTAGATGCGGTCGTCTACTGGCGAATTCTAGAACTAGAGCGCACCTACTACGCGGTAGAAGATATTGATACCGCTCTGTCTAACCTGGTGATGACCACCCTCCGCGCCGAAATTGGGCAACTCGCGCTGGAAGACACCTACTCTTCGCGTGCCAAGCTGAATGATACGCTGCTTCGTCAACTCGATGATGCCACAACACCTTGGGGAGTTAAGGTGCTGCGGGTAGAGGTGCAAAACATTAATATCCCTCAACGTGTGCGGGAATCTCTAGAACAAGAGCGCGCCGCTCAGAGCCGTAAGCGGGCGACCATTGCAGAGGCAGAAGGACGAAAACAGGCTCAAATTGAAGAAGCAGACGGGACGGTTGAATCCATCCGTCGCATTGCCAGTGCGATGGGGCAAAGCGAGCTGACGGAAGTGCTGCGCTATCTTCTGGCTCAAAAATATGTTGATGCGAACTATCGTCTAGGGTCAAGCGAAAACTCGAAAATCGTTTTCATGGATCCCAAGGCATTAACAGAGGCTATGTCTGAACTCATCCTGCCCGATCCCCGTATGTCTAACTTCACCAATTCCCCTGGCAACCCAGCTCCCCCTCCTGCCAAGGAGCCTCCCACCAGCGGAGACGCATAGCGCCAATCCCGGCTGGGGAATACGCTAGAGTGAAATACAATGATCGTTCTGACGTTTTTCTGGCTAGCCTGCATGACTGCTTCCCCCTCAGCAGACAATATCGACTTTCGGAAACAGCGACGCACGACCCAAACCGATTGGCGACTGTTTCTACGCCTTATGCCCTATGCCATGGAAAGTGGGCGTAAGCTAGCCATTTCGATGGTTTTGCTACTACCGCTGGCCTTAGCCGATGCCATCCAGCCGATTCTGATTGGAGAGGCCGTCTCCCTCATTCGCCATGAGCCAACCTTGAGCTTTCTAAAGGGGCGATCGCTCTCCTCTGGTCTCAATATCTTGATTGCCCTCCTTGCGGTTACGATCCTGACCCAGTTGGTGTTGCGAGGGTTGCAGTCCTATCTTGTCCAGGAGGTGGGACAACGGATCACCGCTAGCATTCGCAACGATTTGTTTGATCACGTCACGTCGTTAGCCTCTCGCTTTTTCGATCGCACTCCCGTTGGTCGGTTAATTACCCGATTGACGAGCGATGTGGATGCTCTAGGCGATGTGTTTGCCACCGGAGCCATTGGCATCATTACCGACTTGGTCACGATGCTCGTTATCTTGATCATTATGTTTGTGCGGCAGTGGCAGTTAGCGCTGATGCTGTTATTACTCCTGATCCCGATTACAGGCCTGGTGATCTACTTCCAGCAGCAGTACCGCATCGCCAACTATCGCGCCCGCGAGGAACTGTCGGCTCTGAATGCCAACCTTCAGGAAAATATCCTCGGCGTAAATGTCGTGCAATTGTTTCGTCGAGAAACCTTCAATAGCGAACTCTTTCGGTCAACCAATCAGCGCTACATCACGGAAGTCGATAAAACCATCTTTCACGACTCTGCCATTTCGGCCACGTTGGAGTGGATCTCGATTGTGGCGATCGCCGCTGTGTTATGGCTTGGCGGCATCCTGGTGTTGCAAAATAACCTGAACATCGGGATTCTCACCTCTTTCATTCTCTTTGCCCAGCGCTTGTTTAATCCCCTGCGTCAGTTTGCCGAAAAGTTCACGGCGATCCAGGCCGGACTCACCTCCCTCGAACGGTTCCACGACATTATGAGCGAACCGATCGAAATCCGCGATCCCGAACCTGTAACGGCTCAAGCGGCCTTGGCAAACGCTCAGGTACGCGATCCCCTGCCCACCACCCATCAACTCCCCGCAGATGTCGATCAGCCTAGAGCGATCGCACCTCCCGTCCCCAGCGAGATTCGGTTTGAGCACGTCTGGTTTGGCTATAAACCGGATGAATATGTCCTCAAAGACCTCGATTTCACGATTCGTCCCGGTGAGAAAGTCGCCCTGGTTGGCCCCACTGGAGCAGGAAAAAGCTCGATCATTCGCCTCCTCTGCCGACTCTATGAAATTTCTAAGGGACGGGTGCTGCTGGATGGCGTCGATATCCGCGATATGCCCCAGGCAGAACTGCGGCGACGGATGGCGGTGATTCTCCAGGATAGCTTTTTGTTTGCCGGAGATGTAAAAGGCAACATCACCCTCGGGGAAGACTACTCCCTAGAGGCCGTCCAGCAGGCTGCCGAGCAAACGAACGTCGCGGCCTTCATTGAACAATTGCCCCAAGGGTACGACACCTCCCTCCGCGAACGGGGAACCAATCTCTCCGGTGGACAAAAACAGCTCCTCGCCTTTGCCCGTGCTGCCATTCGCAATCCGTCTATCCTAGTCCTGGATGAGGCCACCGCCAACTTGGATGTGGGCACTGAGGCCAAAATTCAGGAGGCTCTCGAACGGCTCCTGGTCGGACGAACGGCCATTATCATCGCGCACCGCCTATCTACGATTCGCAATGTCGATCGAATTTTGGTGTTGAAGCACGGTTCTCTGGCGGAGTCGGGTAGTCATGAGGAGTTGCTGGCACGAGGGGGACTGTATACGAGTTTGTATAAGCTGCAAATGTTGGAGCAGTAGGAGTGGAGGGGTGATGGGGTGATGGGGGTGTGGGTAGGTGCGCAGGTAAAGAGGTGGAGAGTTTGGGGGAAGAGAGGGGCGATCGCTCAGTGGTGAAGAAGGCGGTGATTCCGGCGGCGGGGTATGGGACGCGGCTGTTTCCAGCTACGAAAGCGATTAAGAAGGAGTTTTTTCCGGTTGTGGATCGGGAGGGACGGGCGAAGCCGCTGATTTTGGCGATCGCGGAAGAAGCTTTAAGTGCCGGGATTGAGTCAATCGGTATTGTGGTGCAGGCGAGCGATCGCCCCCTCTTTGAAGACTTTTTCAAAACAGAACCCACCGGAGACTATCGCGCCAAGCTGTTGCCCAAATATGCCGACGAACTAGACGCCCTCCTCGCCATCGGTCAGCGCATCACCATGCTGACCCAAGACACTCAGGATGGTTTCGGTCATGCAGTCTACTGTGCTGCGGATTGGGTCGCTGGTGAACCCTTTTTACTGATGCTGGGCGATCACGTCTATCGGTCGAATCGTTCCGACTCCTGCGCCCGTCAGATCGTGGATGCGTATCAAACGGTAGGCATGAGTGTGATTGGGGTTGAAGCAGCTCCCATTACGGACTGTACCCATCGAGGCTGTGTGACAGGAAGATGGCGATCGGGTTCATCCTCCCTCCTCGACATCACAGAAATTTACGAAAAACCAACCGTCGAGTACGCACAACAGAATCTCCGCATGGAAGGTCTATCTGATGAGCATGTCCTAGCCGCATCCGGACTCTACCTGCTTCCACCGGAGATTTTTCGCTATTTGGAAGACGATATCCGTCACGATCGGCGCGATCGCGGCGAATTTCAGCTCACCACCTGCTTAGAAAGCCTACGGCGCGATCGCGGAATAGCTGCCTACCTCGTCAATGGCCGTTCCTTCGACGTCGGTCAACCCCAGTATTACCGTCAAACGATTATGGGATACGGCCTACCCGAATAAGCAAAGACATCGAACCTCAAAGCCCTCTTCACCCCCTCACTCACCTACCCCATCACCTCTCCGCCGCTTCACCTCTCTACCTCTTCACCCCAAAATCCCCCGATCGCCAAATACTCACAATCAACCACAGCCCAATAAAGCTAGCCGCCGCAAATAGAATTTCACTGAGAAGCTGAAGTTGAGGAACTTGAGCTTGCGTAGAGGCGATCGCCGCACCTACCACCAGCGCTCCCACTAACGTACTGAGCGATCGCCGATTTGCCGCTTCATCCACCGTGCGACTTAAGGTTTCAATGGCAGGAACGTCAATGTTAAACTTCTGCGTTTCCATGCTCAGCCGTTCAAGCAGGAAGCCAAGCTGACGCGGCGATTCCAGGGATAAATTGCGAAACTCAACAGCAGCTCTCAACAAGGCCAGCAGCGGATCGTCCCCCACAAGCTGCTGCCGAAACAAATCGGTCATTAAGGGGCGAATCTCATCCAGCACGTTGATCGACGGATTAAACTGACGTGCCGCTCCCTCTAGGTTTGCCAGCGATTTAGTGAATAGCCCAATATTTGACGGCCACCGCAGATGGTTTCGAGTCGCCGCGTGGAGAATCTCGCTGAACGCCTCCGCCGTATTTAACTCTGACAAGCTTAGGTTATAGTAACGACTGAGCAGCCGACTGTATTCACTCTCTAGCTTCAGGAGATCAACTGGCTGCATTGGCTCAGCGAGTTGCAGGGTAAGTTGGGCGCAGCGCTGGGCATCACAGCTCACAATCGCCAGCATCATCTCTGTGAGTGCGGTGCGCGTTTGGGGATTC
>JACYMB010000364.1 GCA_015272205.1 Synechococcales cyanobacterium T60_A2020_003
AAATTTACCATGCCTCTCCCGCCCGTAACCCCTCTTTCATGCAACAACGCCGATCTACACCCAGAAGACATTGTGCAATCTACTCAGCCGCTTCAGTTACTGGATGTCAGAAGTCGCTTTGAATATAACCGCTTCCATGCTCCGGGTGCGATCAATCTAAGCTTGCCTCGCATTCTCATGGGACAAGTCTCTATCCTGCGTCGATGGGTATGGCCGAGTTGGTTTTTGAACCTCTCTAAAGATGAACCGATCGCGCTGATTTGCTTAACAGTGCATCGAAGTCCAATTGCTGCCAAGGCTCTATCTGATCTGGGCTTTAGACAGGTGTTCAACGTTACCGGTGGGATGATGGCTTGGCAAAAAGCAGGACTCCCCATCGAGAAATCATAATTCTCACAGCGATCGCTCATTTCTTAGAAATTCTCAACACCTGACGGACAGCGAGGAGATTGTTCCTATGTGGAAGATATTAGGCTTTATCCAAAAAAATCTGGTTTGGTCAGTGCCAAGCTTCATGATTGCGGGCATTATTGTAGGGGCGTTAACCGATCCATCTCCCCTCAAGTCACTCATTGTCCCTCTCACATTTCTCATGGTCTATCCCATGATGATTAACCTTCAGATTCAGAAGGTTCTCTCTGGGGGAGATACAAAGGTTCAACTGGTGACCCAATTGATTAACTTTGCCGTCGTTCCTTTCTTTGCCTTTGCGATGGGACGGGTATTTTTTGGCGATCGCCCTCTCGTCGCGTTAGGTCTACTATTGGCTTCGTTGTTGCCGACCAGTGGCATGACGATTTCCTGGACGGGATTCGCCAAAGGGAACTTGAGTGCAGCGATCAAGATGACCGTCATTGGTCTTATTTTAGGATCGATCGCAACGCCTTTTTATGCCAAGTGGTTGATGGGAACCGTCATTGAAATTCCGCTATCCAGCATCTTTAGACAGATTGTAATTATTGTCTTTTTACCGATGCTGTTGGGATTCATCACGCGGGTTCTCCTCATCCGGATTGTAGGTGCAGACAAATACCACAAGAATCTCAAACAAAAGTTTCCGGCCTTCTCAACCATCGGTGTTTTAGGCATTGTCTTTGTGGCAATGGCACTCAAAGCCAAAAATATTGTCGCCAATCCACTGGAGCTACTTTCGTTCCTAATTCCGTTGGGTATTTTGTACTTTGGTAATTTCCTGCTCAGCACCATTATCGGCAAGTTCTTCTTCGATCGAGGAGATGCGATCGCCCTTGTCTACGGAACGGTGATGCGGAATCTATCCATTGCGCTGGCGATCGCCATGACGGCCTTTGGTAAAGAGCAGGGGTCTGAGATTGCCCTCATTATTGCAATGGCGTACATTATACAGGTACAAGCTGCTGCCTGGTATGTGAGGTTAACTGATCGTATCTTTGGCCCCGTACCGGAAGAGGCATTGCCTGCGTACGAGGGTTCCAAATAGTTGCTGAGTTTGGAGAACAATCATCAACGGTTGGAACAAAAGGGCGATCGCTTTTCCCGATGGGTGGGTAGAGGCGATCGCCCCTTTTCCTTTAGGCACTGAAGTATTTCGCCACGGGATGATAGGCAATGATCGCCGTGGTGGACTGTTCGGGATAGAGCTGTTCGCTCTCATCCATTTCTAGTCCAATGCGCTTGGCACCCAGTACATCTAACTGCGTGTACTGATCCTGCATATTGGGACAAGCAGGATACCCGAAGCTGTACCGAGAACCCTGGTAGCGCTGGGCGAGGATATCTCGAATGGTGTCCGGTTCCTGATCGCCGTAGCCCAACTCCCGACGAATCCGGGCATGAACCCACTCCGCCAACGCTTCCGCCATCTGTACCGCTAACCCGTGGAAATAGAGATAGTCGGTGTATTGATCGGAATCAAAGAGGGTCTTTGCGAACTCTGTAGCGCAGTATCCGACCGTCACGGCTTGCATGGGGAAAACGTCCACCTGTCCTCGCTCCAGCGGCAGGAAGAAATCAGCAATACAGAGACGCCGTAAGGATCTCTGGCGCGGGAAAGTAAAGGAGGCGATCGCCCCTTTCTCCAATGCCTTCGTTCCTAGAGATGGATCATAGAGGTGCAAGGTATTTCCCTCCGCCGCACAAGGGAAATAGCCGTAGACCACCTTCGGCTGAAGTAGATTTTCCTCTACGATTCGCTGTTTCCACGTATCCAGAATGGGATAGACTTTCTCGGCTAGGAACTGATCGTATTCCTCCCGCGACTGTTCCTTGGGTTTGCGGAACTGCCACTGTCCGGCAATCAGCGCTTGCAGATCGAGATACTTAAAGATCTCTTCCAAGGGAATGTCCGCAGGTTCCAAAATTTGCGTGCCCCAGAAAGGTGGCGTCGGTCGGGGAATGTCGATGTCTACCGCTTCCGAACGACGGGTATCGATTTCTACAGGTTCCGCTGGTTCTTGAGAGATAGACTTTTCTGCCTCAGAGATGCTGGCTACCCGTTTACCATTCGTAGACTCTTCACCCAAGAAACCTTTAATATCATCCCATTCTCCAGACGCCTTGGCGGGCATCAGCTTATCCATAAAGTGGAGATCGGAAAAGGCATCTTTACCGTAAACCACCTGTCCATTGTAGGTATTCTGGCAATCTTCGTGGACAAACTTGGGCGTCAGTGCGGCTCCCCCCAAAATCACCGGAACCGTGATGCCGCACTCGTTGAACCGTTCCAGATTCTCTTTCATGAACGCCGTAGACTTCACCAACAGTCCACTCATGGCGATACAGTCGGCGTTGTGTTCGCGGTAGGCATCAATGATCGACTCTACGGGTTGTTTAATCCCTAGATTGATCACGCGGTAGCCATTGTTGGTGAGAATAATGTCCACCAGGTTTTTGCCAATGTCGTGGACATCCCCTTTCACCGTCGCAATCACCACAATTCCCTTCGCCTGATTGGAATCCTCCTTTTCCATGAAGGGTTCCAGGTAGGCCACCGCTGCCTTCATCGTTTCCGCCGACTGCAACACAAAGGGAAGCTGCATCTGTCCCGATCCAAACAGTTCACCCACCACCTTCATGCCGTCGAGGAGGAAGGTATTAATGATGTCTAGCGGGGGATAGCTTTCGAGGGCGATCGCCAATGCGTCATCCAGCCCAATCCGCTCTCCGTCGATAATGTGGCGTTTTAGCCGTTCCTCAATGGGTAAATCCGCAAGCGATTCCCTGGAAGCACGGGCATCTTTGGCAGAAACGCCCTCAAATTGGGTTGTGAGTTCCGTTAGCGGATCGTAGACGCAAACATCCCCTTCAAATCGGCGCTGGTCGTAAATCAACTGGCGACAGATTTCTTGATGTTGTGGATCGATTTTCGCCAAGGGCAGAATCTTCGCGGCACTGACGATCGCCGCATCCATGCCCACCGCCATCGCCTCATGGAGGAACATGGAGTTCAGCGTGATCCGGGCTGCCGGACTCAAACCAAACGAGACATTCGATACGCCGAGGAGGATATGTACACCGGGCAAATTCTCCCGAATCATCCGGATCGATTCGATCGTGGCTTTACCGTTGGCGCGATCTTCCTCAATTCCGGTGGAAATCGGCAGTGCTAAAGGATCGTAGAACAGTTCGTGGGCAGGAATGCCGTATTCCAGTGCATCCCGATAGGCGCGTTGGGCGATCGCAAACTTCCGCTCTGCCGTCCGTGCCATGCCGTCTTCATCGATAGTGCCGACGACCACACCCGCCCCATAGCGCTTCGCTAGTTCCAGCACTTTGAAGAATCGTTCGTCCCCGTCCTCGTAGTTGGTAGAGTTGAGGATGCATTTACCGCCCGCCACCTTCAGTCCGGCCTCCATCTTTTGCCATTCCGTGGAGTCCAGCATCAAAGGCAAATTGACGTTTGTGACTAGGCGGGACACCAGTTCGTGCATATCGCGCACGCCATCCCGACCCACATAGTCCACGTTCACATCTAGGATATGTGCGCCTTCCCGAACCTGCGATCGCGCCAACGCCACCAATCCATCCCAGTCTTCCGCGTTCAGCAAATCTCGGCACTTCTTAGACCCACTGGCGTTGAGGCGTTCACCCACGATGAGGAACGAATTGTCCTGGTCGTAGGGCTGGGCGGAGTAGATGGACGCCGCCGCAGGAGTGTAGTGGAGGGGGGCACGGACAGGCTTGGCATCGGCATGACCGTTCAGTTCCCAAGCCGGAAGCCGGATGTCACGAGGCTTAGGCGTTAACTCCTGAGCCACCTCCGCCAGTTGAGCGATGTGATCGGGTCGGGTTCCGCAGCACCCCCCAATCACCTGCACGCCCCAATCTTCGACGAACTTCATCAAGGCCATTCGCAGTTCCACCGGGGTCAGCTTGTAGTGGGCGTGTCCTCCGATATTTTCCGGTAATCCGGCGTTGGGAATGCAGGACACCACAAAGGGCGAATGCTCACACAGGTACTTGATATGCTCCGCCATCCGATCCGGCCCAGTGGCGCAGTTTAAGCCCAAAATATCAATCGGGTAGGGTTCCAGAATGGCAAGGACAGCGCTAATGTCTGACCCAACCAGCATCGTGCCCTGGATTTCCATCGTCACCGACACCATCAAGGGACGACGTTCCCCCTTCTTCTCAAACACCTCTTCGATCGCGTTCAGCGCCGCCTTAATTTGCAGCACATCCTGACAGGTTTCGACAATGAACAAATCGACACCACCATCAAACAATCCCTCTGCTTGAACCACGAAGGCATCTTTCAGAGTGTCGTAGTCGATGTGTCCCAGCGTCGGTAATTTCGTTCCTGGCCCCATCGATCCCGCGACGAACCGGGGCTTTTCTGGGGTCGAAAATTCTGCCGTGACTTCTTTGGCCAACTCGGCGGCGAGTTTGTTCAATTCATAGGCGCGATCGCCCAAGTCATATTCCGCCAACACGATCGGCGTCCCGCCAAAGGTATCGGTTTCAATCACATCTGCCCCGGATTCCAAGAAATGGCGATGCACCTGCTTGACGGCATCGGGCTTGGTGTAGACCAAATATTCGTTACAGCCTTCATATGCTGCCCCGCCAAAATCATCAGCGGTCAGGTTTTGGGTTTGGAGAGATGTGCCCATTGCCCCGTCGAATACGATGACGGGACGGTCAGGGCTGTGAAGACGCGCGAGGAATGCCTGGGTCATAGTGCAATCAAACGAATCAAATCTGGGAATTATGCTTGAAGGGTCACATTTATCTATCATATTGGCGATCGCCTGGGATTCAGTAGCTTTCTAGCAATCCTCATAGAAGGGCGATCGCGTCCAGAGCCGATGTGGTATTGGGATTATGCATTACCGAAACCAGATTTTTTCGTTCCTGTCCGGGCGAAACACTGCAGTGAACGAAAAATTAGGCTAACCTTGACATATTTTCAACACCACCTTGAGCCACGAGGGTTCGGGCATGGCCAATCAAAAAATTCTGATTGTAGACGATAGTAAAGTGATCCGGATGCAAGTCCAGGAAATGTTGCCTAAGAGCAACGTTGAAATTCTGGAGGCAAAGGATGGCGTCGAAGGGATGGAGCTAGTTCAGCAAAACCATCCAAATCTGATCTTGCTTGATTTCTTTATGCCACGGATGAAC
>JACYMB010000365.1 GCA_015272205.1 Synechococcales cyanobacterium T60_A2020_003
CAAATTGCCCTGGATCATCGCCCCAACGTGATCATTGATGACGGTAGTGACGTGGTCGCTACCCTGGTTCAAGAGCGCCAGCACCAGATCGCTGATTTGATCGGAACCACCGAGGAAACCACCACCGGAATTGTGCGGCTCCGTGCCATGTTCAACGACGGGGTGCTGACCTTCCCAGCCATGAACGTCAACGATGCCGACACCAAGCACTTCTTTGACAACCGCTACGGAACAGGACAATCCACCCTCGACGGCATCATCCGAGCCACCAACATTCTCCTCGCCGGAAAAACGATTGTGGTTGCGGGTTACGGCTGGTGCGGTAAGGGAACGGCGCTGCGGGCGCGTGGTCTGGGTGCAAATGTCATCGTGACTGAGATCGATCCGGTGCGGGCGATCGAAGCCGCAATGGACGGCTTCCGCGTCCTGCCGATGGCCGTTGCCGCTCCTCAAGGGGATTTGTTCATTACCGTAACTGGGAACAAGCACGTCATCCGCAAAGAGCATTTTGAGGCGATGAAGGACGGGGCGATCGTCTGTAACTCAGGCCACTTTGATATTGAGATTGACCTCAAGTCCCTTAAGGGCATGGCTAGCGAGGTGAAGCAAGTTCGTAACTTTACCGAAGAGTATCGCCTGACCAATGGCAAGTCTGTGATTGTTCTTGGCGAAGGGCGTTTGGTGAACTTAGCCGCCGCCGAGGGACACCCCAGTGCAGTAATGGACATGAGCTTTGCCAACCAAGCCTTGGCCTGTGAGTACCTGGTGAAAAATAAGGGACAACTCCAACCCGGATTGCACTCCATTCCCACCGAACTTGATCGGGAAATCGCACGCCTCAAACTTCAGGCGATGGGCATTGCCATTGATTCCCTAACCGCCGAGCAGTTGGAGTATATCAATTCGTGGTCAATGGGAACCTGATCCTCCGGTTCTAAACTTTCATGATTGATAAGGGGTGCGATCGCACCCCTTTTTTAGCCTGTCGTTTATATGTCCCCCAGAGTTGCTATAGTTCTGATGAAGATTTTACGAATCGTTAAGCGGCGATCGCTCCCACCCTCTACCCTTGAAATTTAAGACTGGCATCACGATGCGCGTGATGGCATAAGGAGATACTGTGGCAAGACTTTCAACCGAATTGCAGCGTCATTTTTTTGAAGAAGAGCGATCGCTCACGGTAACCCTGCTGGATATTTTGGAACTGGCCGGAGAGCGTACCTTTGGCTTCCTGTTTGTCTTACTCTCATTGCCCTCGGCTCTACCTATCCCTGCCCCTGGCTACTCCGTGCCGTTTGGGATTGTCATTTTTCTGCTGGCAATTCAGCTTGTGATCGGGCGCGATCGCCCTTGGCTGCCGGAGAAAGTCAAGATGCATGCCATTCCACTGAAGCAGATTCAAGGGGTTTTAGATGCTGGATTACCCTGGTTACGCCGTATTGAAGGTATCTCCCGGCCTAGGCTTCCTTATGTCTGTACCAGTCTCCCCGGACGCACCCTCATTGGTGCTGCTATTAGCCTAATGGCAATCTCCATGATGATTCCCATTCCCCTAACCAACACGCTGCCTGCAATGGGCATTTTTGTAACCGGATTTGGTTTGCTAGATGATGACGGTGCGATCAGCCTCGGTGGGTTAACGCTATGTTTGATGGGACTAACCCTAACCTCATCAGTGCTGATCTTTGGGTACACCGCCGTTAGCGTCGCGATCGACTGGGCAAAACAGTGGATTTTTGCATTCGGTGGTTAATTCTGGCGGGTTGTCACATTCCTGAAGCCCAGCGTAGAAACCAGTAAGGCTGCTCAACTCCCTCAGAGAATAGGGCAGCCTTTCGTCGGTAGTTTATACGAAATCCTGCTATAGGGTGGCACTAAACCCCACCGCCTGACGGCACCTCCCCTACCCTGCGGGAAGCCGCTTCGCGTCTAGGGTAAGGGGAGGTTGGGAGGGGTCTCTGAAATAGTGCTTACGAATCGGAGTCCGTATTACCCGTAGGGCCTGTTCCGTAATCGGGAGTTACAGGTTGCGTTGGAATTCCTCAAGCAAGTCCATGAGGGTCACCTGTCCCTGCATCGGAATCAAATTGGCAAGAGGCACATCCAACTTTCCTCCCCCTAACTTGACCGAAATATTCTGGAGGATGCTAGAGACAGTGCTTTCGTTAATCCGTCCTTCCTCAAGAAGGGGATAAAGTTGCTCTGCCAGAACCGTGTGGAGGTGAGCATCTTTGAGGTAGAGGTGCCATTTCGCAACATCGATGTAAACGTTGTCGCCAATTTCAGACGCCAATGCCTCAAGGGTTTCGGTTGTATTTGCCATAATCGCTCCAGCATTCAGTATTCAATGGAGTTGATCCCACTCTACCGTGATCCCCCTCCATCCCTCTGTCTCTGTAGAAAGATTAAACAGATCGACTTTTGGGTGAGGCGTTTTCACGAAGTTCAGGTCTAAGCAATGCAGATAAAACGCATGCACCAACGCTATTTCGCCCTTAAACCAGACCCTATCGCACGGAGAAAGCCTCATCAAAGCGGCGCGTGATGGGTTCAATGAGGAACGTCAGCACACTCTTTTGACGAGTCACGATTTCTGCGGTCGCGGCCATACCAGGCGCTAAGGCCACCTCTTGCCCTCGAACCGGAATGCTGGTCTGACTGAGGACAATCCGGGCTGGATACACTAACCCCAATTGTTCATCTAGTTCTGCATTGGGGCTAATCTGTTCCAGGGTTCCGTTAATCGTGCCAAATTCCTGGAATGGGAAAGTCGCCACCTTGACTTTGGCGCGCATTCCCTCCGATACAAAGCCAATATCCCGGTTGAGAATCTTGACTTCCAGCACCAGCGTTTGACCATCGGGCAAGATCGACAACAGTTCCTCTCCCGGTTCGATCGTTCGTTCGCCTTCGGTGATGTCTAACTTATAGACTCGCCCGGATATGGGAGCACGGATCACACCGCCGTCGGTACGAATTTCAGCCTGATTTAACTGCCCCGTAACCTCCGCCAGTTCCTCCCGCCGACGGGCAAGCTGCGTCAGAATTTCGCTCTGCCGTTCGGATGCGAGTCGGTTGACGGTTGCTTGAGCTGCTTGTAATCCCTCTTCGCTCTGTCGAACGGTTTGTTGCTGAGCCTGAATTTCACGCTCAATGGTCGCCACTTGATCACGAGCTTCCGTCAGCCGATCCACCGCTTCCAGATAATCTAATCGAGCCACAATACCATCTGCGACTAAGCTAGACAGACTCGCTTCCCGTTGCTCTGCATTCGCCAGGGTTTCGCGGGCACTTTGCAGGTTTCCTTCCAGACGCGCCAGACGGGTCTTGTTTTCTTCTACAACCGATTTCTGGCGATTGACCTCAGCGATCGCCTCCTGTTGGCGAGTGTTGAATTCCTGCAACCGGGCTTCTAGAAGCTCATCCTGGAGCGCGGTTCCGGTAGACACATTGCCATCCCGTTCTGCTTCTAAACGGGCAATGTCCTGCTGAATCAGTTCTGCTCCGTCTTTCAGCCGTTCGACGTCCGCTGAGTTGAGGGTGGTGTCTTGGGTGATGAGCACGTCGCCCGCTTGAACGGAATCCCCTTCCTTGACGTTGATGCTCTCAATCACACCGCCCTCCAATGCCCGCACCGGACGCACCTGCTGTGAGGGAATCAGTTCACCATTGGCGATCGCCACTTCGTCTACCTTGCTGAAATGCGCCCAGGCGATCGCCCCAAAAATCAGGGCGGAGAGCGTTCCGGCCAACAGGCGCGTGTAGAGCGGTGGCAATTCCCGCACGGCCTTGCCTAGCTCATAGGATAAATAGTCCTCTGGCGACACAAACTGCTGACGAGTCTGACGGGCTTGGGCAGCAGCGGCGGTATCGGACGGTTGCATAGTCATGGGAAACCCTGGCAAATCAATCAGTGCATTACATGGCAGACGGTCAACCTAGGCTGAAGCGTTCTCCGTCTGAACCGCAGAATTTCAGGCGGGATGGGGATGGATTGATCCCCCTTACATGGTAGGATACGACCAATTATAAGAATTCACGATTGAGGTAAGACGGTTCATGGAAGTGGCATTGTTGCTTGCAAAGTTGCCAGAGGCGTATGCGCTATTCGATCCCCTGGTTGATGTTCTGCCGATTATCCCGGTATTCTTCCTCTTGCTCGCATTTGTATGGCAAGCTGCGGTTGGCTTTAAATAAGAATATATCTTTGACAGAGCTTATTGGGCTGTCGAGGCACTCTGGGTTCAGGGTGTCTTTTTCATTTTCATTAGAGAAGTGGAGGGGTGATGGGGTAAAGAGGGAATGACTGGGGCTGAGAAATGCGACTTCTGGTATGGAATACAGCAGAGTGTCGAAGCAACTTAACAGAAGTCACATCTCTGAATGCTCGCTAAGATCTTAAAAATATTAATAGGCATCTAAAAATATATTGGACATTCACCTGCTCTGCTTTTTATCGTAGTAGGTACGATTCGAGAAGGGTTGTGACCATTCACATATTGCTGGTTGAAGAGGGCTTCGTGAGATCAAGTTCCTCTTCCCGCTGTTAGACCACTTAGCTAAGCAGGATGTCGTATGAGCAAAGGGACGCTGTTCGATAAAGTTTGGGATTTGCACACCGTCGGAACCTTACCGTCGGGTCAAACACAGCTTTTTATTGGTCTGCATTTGATTCACGAGGTCACTAGTCCTCAAGCCTTTGCCATGCTGCGAGAGCGGGGATTAACAGTGATGTTCCCAGAGCGCACGGTGGCTACGGTGGATCACATCGTTCCGACAACGAACCAAGCCCGTCCCTTTGCGGATGATTTGGCCGAAGAAATGATGAGTGCGATTGAGCGCAACGCCAAGGAAAATAATATTCGCTTTTACAACGTTGGTTCCGGCAGTCAGGGCATTGTTCACGTCATCGCCCCAGAGCAGGGTTTGACTCAGCCCGGAATGACGATCGCCTGTGGAGACAGCCACACCTCTACCCACGGTGCCTTTGGGGCGATCGCCTTTGGCATTGGCACCAGCCAAGTTCGGGATGTTCTCGCCTCGCAAACCCTAGCCTTATCGAAGCTCAAGGTGCGTCGGGTGGAGGTGAATGGGACGCTGAATCCCGGTGTCTACGCGAAAGACGTGATTCTCCATATCATCCGCAAGCTCGGCGTAAAGGGTGGTGTGGGCTATGCCTACGAGTACGCCGGAACCACTTTCGAGCAGATGAGCATGGAAGAACGGATGACCGTCTGCAACATGGCGATCGAGGGTGGCGCACGCTGTGGCTATATCAATCCAGACCAAACCACCTACGACTATCTCAAAGGCCGTGATTTTGCGCCCAAAGGTGCGGAATGGGATCAGGCCGTTGAGTGGTGGAACAGCATTCGCAGTGACGCCGATGCCGAATATGACGATGTGGTGGTGTTTGATGCGGCAGACATCGCGCCGACGGTAACCTGGGGAATCACGCCCGGTCAGGGTATTGGCGTAGACGAGCAGGTTCCTACTCCCGATACGATGCCGGAAGATGAACGGGCGATTGCTGAAGAAGCTTACAAATATATGGATCTCCAGCCCGGACAGCCGATTCAGGGCACGCCGATTGACGTGTGCTTTATTGGAAGCTGCACCAACGGACGGATCGAAGATCTGCGCGAGGCTGCCAAAATCGCCAAGGGTCGCCGCGTTGCCTCAAATGTAATGGCGTTTGTGGTTCCGGGTTCGGAGCGGGTGAAGCAGCAGGCCGAAGCGGAAGGATTGCACGATATCTTCACAACTGCTGGATTTGAATGGCGCGAACCAGGCTGTTCCATGTGTCTAGCGATGAATCCGGATAAACTCCAAGGTCGGCAGATTAGCGCCTCTTCCTCCAATCGGAATTTTAAGGGACGGCAAGGTTCCTCTTCCGGTCGGACGTTGCTGATGAGTCCGGCAATGGTGGCCGCAGCGGCGATCGCTGGCAAGGTTACCGATGTCCGCGAAATGCTGTAAGCACGGGATATTGCATCATCCCACCCCTCCATCACTCCATCACCCCTCCACCCCACAAAAGGAGAATTATCCATCATGTCTAGCGAAGTTAAATCTGTTATCGGTCGTGGCATTCCTCTCGAAGGGAATGACATCGACACCGATCGCATCATTCCTGCCCGTTTTCTGCGTTGCGTCACCTTTGATGGTCTGGGCGAACACGCCTTTGAGGACGATCGCCAACAGCTCAACGGTGCCCATGCCTTTGATCAACCCCAGTACCAAGGCGCAAAAGTCCTCGTTGTCAATCGCAATTTTGGCTGTGGTTCCTCCCGCGAACACGCACCCCAGGCGATCGCCAAATGGGGCATCCAAGCCTTAGTCGGTGAAAGTTTTGCCGAAATTTTCTTTGGCAACTGCGTAGCGATGGGGATTCCCTGTGTTACCGCTAGTTCCGACGATGTAAAGGCACTGCAAGGGGCGATCGCTGCTAATCCGCAAGCAACAGTGAATCTCAACTTGGACACGATGCAAGCCTCCTGTGGTGATGTGACGATTTCCGTTGAGATGGGGGCTGGCCCACGTCAGATGTTCCTCGGGGGAACCTGGGATGCTTGCGGTCAGTTGGTGGCGCAGGCTGAGCAGATTAAAGCCACCGCCGCACAATTGCCCTATGTGAGCTGGTCGCACGCTTAGGTTGAGTGGAAGGCTCTGTAAATAGGTATCACTGACTCTACAGAGCCTTCGGGCTACTATTGGAGTAACTCATCGATTCTGTGCAGCCTATGAACACTGAAACGATTACGCTTGAAGTGTCTCAAGATATCTTGAACGAACTTTCTACTGAAGCGTTACAGCTAAACCTGCCCTTGTCTGAATACATTTTGCGTATCTTATCTATGCGGAAAACATGAGGCAATTTACCTAAAACGGGAGCAGAGCTGATTGCTTATTGGCAAAACGAAGGAGTCATCAACTCACGACCTGATATCACTGATAGTCAAGCCTATGCTCGTCAGTTGCGTCTTAATGCAGAAACGCAAGAGCATAGCTAGGATAACTAGAGATGTACCTATTGGACACTGATGTTTTGATCGACATCCAAAGAGGTCATGCTCCTGCAATTGCTTGGTTTGCTGGCTTGCAAGACTTGCCTATTGTTCCTGGCTTTGTCGTTATGGAGCTCATTCAAGATGCTAAAAATACACAGCAAGTTCGCAATGCTCTCAAATTAACTGCTTCATTTTCCATTGTCTGGCCTACTGAAGTTGATTGTGTCCGTGCTTTATCAAGCTTCACAGCCTATCACTTATCACACAGCCTAGGACTTCTGGATGCTTTAATTGCGGTTTGTGCAGTTGGTTTGGGTGCTACTCTTTTCACGTTCAACGTTAAGCATTATCGAGTTGTACCCGATCTGGTCACCGCCCAACCTTACACACGCTGACTGCAAGTTGACAGCAGCCAACGGATGAAACTACTGGCTTAAATATCAAGGTTATCTGTCGCCACTGTATTTCACTGTTCATGAAATTTGCGCTACGTTGACGAAGACTAAACGTATGTTTTGCATGTGCGATCGCTATCAGGAGTAGCAAACATTTTCCCTGTGACTTCATCGATTGATTTTGTACAACCTCTAGCGGCGATCGCCCTTACGCCATCTGGACTCCAAACCCTTCAACGGTTAGGAAATGACATAACCATTTGGATTCCTGCCTCTCTAGATATCCCGGAGTCTGACCAAGTCCAAGTCTTTTCCGGCTCCCTCAAGGCGCATCTAGCTCAGCTTTGGACAAGCCATCGCGGGTTGATATTTTGCCTAGCAACAGGGGCAGTGGCTCGACTCGTTGCGCCATTATTTCAGGACAAAGCGACCGACTCGGCAGTTGTGGTCGTGGATGAAGCCGGACAGTACGCGATTAGTTTCTGTGGGGGACATCAGGCTGGGGGCGATCGCCTCACCCAGTGGGTTGCGAAACAGTTGAACGCGACGCCGATTCTCACTGGAGCCTCAAACGCCGCAGGACTCCCCGGAGTCGATGTGTTGGGTGTGCCCTTTGGGTGGCGGAAAGGCGAGGGAGACTGGACGGCTGTGAGTGCGGCGATCGCCCGTCATGCAACCGTTCAAGTCACTCAAGACTGCGGATCACCATTGTGGCAGGATCATCTCCCGCCGAATCATCCGTTTCAGTTTGGCGATGGACAATCGGCAGACGCTCAAGTCTGGATTACGGCTCAGCATCCCCCAAAAACCTCGATTCCAGCCGTAACCTGGCATCCTCGCCTCCTGTGGATCGGGATTGGCTGTGAACGAGGCACGTCTCAAGCGCTCATTACCCAGGCGATTCAGCAAACGCTGGTGAAGGCGGGACTCGCAGAAAGGGCGATCGCCGGACTTGCCACCATCGATTTAAAGGCTGATGAGGTCGGACTCCTCGGCTATTGTGAGCATACCAACCTACCCTTACGGTGCTTTTCCGCAGAGGAGCTTCAGACCGTCGAAGTTCCTACACCTTCGGAGGTAGTGCGATCGGAAGTCGGAACACCCAGCGTTGCCGAAGCTGCTGCATTACTCGCCAGCGGATCATCCCAGCTTATCGTCACCAAGCAGATTGTCCGAAAGGAAGGCGAACCCGGTGCCGTGACGGCGGCGATCGCTCAATCCGATCAAGAATTCACGGGTCGTATTGGGAAACTCTGGCTGGTCGGCACAGGCCCTGGCGCACTGGATCAGATTACCCCAGCGGCGCAGAGTGCCATGTCCCAAGCGGATGTCGTGATTGGCTATTCGCTGTACGTCGATTTGGTGAAACCGCTGCTGCGTCCCGGTCAAATTATAGAAGCCCTACCCATCACCCAGGAACGCCAACGGGCTGAACGGGCGATCGCCCTTGCCAATTGGGGCCTAACCGTTGCGGTCATTTCTTCAGGCGATTGCGGCATCTACGGCATGGCAGGGTTAGTTTTAGAAGAACTACGGGCACAAGGTTGGGATGGCAAAACGCCCCAGGTGCAAGTCTTCCCCGGAATTTCCGCTCTGCAATCTGCCGCCTCGCGGGTGGGTGCGCCCCTGATGCACGACTTCTGCGCCATCAGCCTCAGCGATTTGCTTACCCCCTGGGAGATGATCGAGAAACGATTGCATGCCGCCGCCCAAGCCGATTTTGTGACGGCGCTGTATAACCCGCGATCGCGCACTCGTCAAGATCAGATTGCGATCGCCCAACATATTTTCCTCCAATACCGAAACCCCGAAACCCCCGTTGCCCTCGTCCGTTCCGCCTACCGGGAGGATGAACAAGTCACGCTCACCACGCTGAGACACATGCTCGAAGCCTCCATCGACATGCTCACCACTGTGATTATTGGCAACCAAAGCACCCGCCAGTATGAAGGTTGGATGATTACGCCACGCGGCTATCTAGGATTTACTGACTAGGACGGTTTCAAAGCGTCAAAGGCTTGTCGGGCATAAATTCCAGCGTCACGGTGAGCTGAAGTGCGCCCGGTTCCCAATGGTCGGATTCTGCCATATCAATTCCAGTCCCCTCCATGAGGAGTTGGAGTTCTGGGGTCGTTTGCTGAAGGTTGGCCATGACTTCGGAGTGCAACCGATGGAACAAGTCAGGACGCTGACACCATGCACACTCTCCCGACTGCACCAAACTATCGGGCGGCACCGGAACCGATTCCAAAGCGTAGGGCAGTGCTTGTCCCGTGCCTAAGTCAAGATACCAGTCATGTTCCACCGTCTTTAGGCGAAGAGCTGCCAGCAGTCGCAGCGTACCGCTTTGCCAACTCGCTCCGGGCTGGAGTAAGGTGGCCTGTACGCCACCCACGAGTTGCGTAATCTCATAGGTGCTGCGGCTAAGACACCACAGAATCCAACGGCTGAAATCTGTTAGGGACAGATTACGACGTAAGAAGTTTTGATTGGATTGCGCCACAGGACTTTGTAGCCATTCCATCAAATGACAGGCATCCTCTACAAGTTTCGGAACCAGCGCGTCCCGATCGGTTGGGGAGGTACTTACTGCTCGAAACTCTGGCAGTTGGGCGATCGCATCTTGCATTTGCCGCTGCACCACCATTTTGGCATAGTCTTCCAGCCAGTCGGTTTCCGTAAACTGAAGCGTTGGGTTCGGTGGCGAGGCAAAGGATTCAGCAACGGGCACTCCGGTGGGCACAAACTCAAACCCCAACTGAAGCCAAATCACTCCCGTTTGCCAGGGTTGTTGCGGAACCAAAAAATCTGCATTTAGCCCTTCAAAGAAGCGGTTTAGCACAGGGGTCGTGAGTTTGACCTGTTGGTTAATATGCTCTAACAGCACGTCAGCGGCGATCGCCTCCTGACAGAGCGAACATGCCTCTGAGCGCAGTTGAACCGTTGCCGGAACCGTATTAGCGGGAGCCTGCTGGGTGGCGAGATCTAGAGTGGCGCTAAAGTCCGGCGCGGCGATATCCAATCGAGTTGACAGACGCAAAATTCCCGATTGTCTCTGATGACCCTCAAAGCACTCTGCCGGAACGCCCTCGATTAAACGCATCACCTCATAGGAACTACGGGCGATCGCCCATAGCAACCACGGCAATAACGACTGAAGCGAGGAATACTCATGCCAGCGGGCGTCGGGTTGGGCGGTAACAGGTGGAGCCGATTGCAGCGCGTCGATCACGTCGTAGACTTCCTCCGCGACGTAGGGGGCTAAGTTCTCTGGTGTTTGGGGCATATCCCCAGGCCAACCGCTATCGGGCGATCGCAACTCCTGAATCACCCGCATCACTTGTTGAGTTGTACTCACGATCGCGCTGGAAACTGGATTGGGATGGGCGATCGCCCCATTGGACATCTCCGCGTCAGATAAACTCGCAAACCTGAGCATGATCTGAGTCAGATCCGCTTGGGTACGAGGCGGAACCTCAACGCTGGTGAGCGGATTGGGCGAAAGAGGAGAATTCATGCTTGCCTCCGACGGAGCCGAAACCGATTGCAACCGTGTCATAGGAATGCCGTAATAGGGAACACCAGAAAATGACAGGAGCAACACCTAGAGTTTTCCGTCCATATATCCAGAATCCGGACTATTGTTGGGAATGGTCTACCGCAAACGCGGTGCGATCGCTCCTGTTATTCAGAGTTCCCGAAAATAACTTCGCATTGACATGATGAACAAATATGAACGATGACCCTAGGGCGATCGCCCTAGAAAAACCTTGCGGAATTGAAGACCAGACGTATAATTTCATCAAACTGCGCAGGTCTAATCACAAAGACTCCTCTAGGAATAGGGGCTTCGTAAAGAATTAGGAATCAATGACTGTCCTTTCTTTACAGCAAACGTAAGCGCAGTGGTGTGTGTGGCGGACGGAGGAATGTTTATGTTGAGCTGGGATCAAATGCCAACCCTGGCAGGAATGCAGCGTGAGCGAGCATGGGTCGAAATTGATCTGTCGGCACTAACCCACAACGTGCGGCAGTTTCGCCAAATTACAGGTCAACAAACCCAGTTGATGGCAGTTGTGAAAGCAGACGCCTATGGACATGGAGCCGTCACCACGGCCAAAACCGCCCTTCAAGCGGGAGCAACCTGGCTCGGCGTTGCGACGGTTCCCGAAGGCATTGAACTCCGGGAAGCCGGAATCACAGCACCTATCCTAATGCTGGGTGCAACCAATACTCCTGAACAGGTGCAGGCGATCGCCCAGTGGAACCTGCAACCTACGCTATGCACCTTCAAACAGGCGATGGTCTTTGCCGAAGCGGTTTCTAGCTACCGTGCGCCCCTTCCCGTTCATCTCAAGTTTGATACCGGGATGTCGCGCCTCGGGGTACCGTGGCAGGAAGCCGTTGATCTTGCCCAGTTCGTGGTGCGATCGCCCCAACTGCGGCTCGCCAGCGTTTACTCCCACTTTGCGACGGCAGATGACCCGGATCAAACCGTGATGCGCCTCCAAGAATCTCGGTTTCGCCATACGATTCGGCAGATGATGAATGCAGGCATTACGCCACCTTGTTTGCATGTATCGAATACTGCGGCCACGTTAACCGACGCCAACCTGCACCACGACCTCGTGCGAGTTGGATTAGGGCTGCATGGGTTGTACCCGGCTCCCCATTTGCGCGATCGCATCCATCTCAAACCTGTCATGCAAGTGAAAGCGCGAGTCACCCAAGTAAAACCCATTGCGGCAGGCACTGGCGTAAGCTACGGGTACAGGTACATTGCCGATCGCGATATTCAAATGGCCGTGATTGGCATTGGCTATGCCGACGGTGTACCCCGAAACCTATCCAATCGCATGGAGGTTTTAATCCGAGGCCAGCGAATTCCTCAGATCGGGTCAATCACGATGGATCAAATGATGCTCGATGTCAGCACTATCCCAGATCTGCGCGAAGGTGAGATTGTCACGCTGTTAGGGCGAGATGGACAGGACGAAATTAGCGCTGATGACTGGGCGGACACCCTCGGAACCATTTCCTGGGAGATTCTCTGCGGCTTTAAGCATCGCCTTCCCCGCCTTGCCGTCAACCAACCCACCGAACAAACCGAAACCGCACACCTTCCCTACTAATATTCCGTCAGCACAAAGAATTAGGGTTGGCGATCGCCGAAACGCCTGTTTTCCAATCCCCTTCAGAGATAGCAACCCTAAATTTTAGACTTGACGCTGCACTAGAGCACAGGATTGCTAATTTATGCCCAGCTTCAGCAACGCTGCACTTTAGCAGAGTAGGTAGTATTTTCCAATTTTTGTGATCGGGAAATACTAGATGCACGTACAATGGCATAAGCTGCATATGTAGCGTTTACCCTAAAAATCTCTCAGCCCCTGTAAGCCGCCTGTGGGTGTTCAATGTTGCAGAGGCTGTGTCTAGAGCCATCGTCAGGTGTATCTCCTAATGTTTGGTTGTTATCGCTTTACAGCGCGTTCTGTAGGGTCGTTTTGGTATTAAAAGCCACAGCTTTCCGTCGTCAGGCAGATGCCTAGCGAATAGCAACGTTTAACATCAGGCAAGGCCATAGCGAGATCTCACCCACGCTACCGAGTTTTTGCCCTACATTGCAAAGAAAATCGTTTTAGCCTATCGATTTTGTCCTGACTGTCCCTCGGTAGCATCGTAAACCTCTTTATATAGGATGGCTGCGATCGCCTTTAGTGATGACGAATGACTAACGATCTCGAATTGATCAAACGCCTTGGTCCCAGCGCAATGGATCAGATCATGCTGTATCTGGCCTTTAGCGCAATGCGCACCGGGGGACATCGACATGGTGCCTTTTTGGATGCCGCCGCAACCGCTGCAAAATGCGCGATTTATATGACCTATCTGGAGCAGGGGCGAAACCTGCGCATGACTGGGCACTTGCACCACATTGAGCCCAAGCGGGTCAAGGTTATCGTCGAGGAGGTACGCCAAGCTTTAACTGAAGGCAAACTGCTGAAAATGCTGGGGTCGCAAGAGCCTCGCTACCTGATTCAGCTTCCCTATGTCTGGGCAGAACAATATCCCTGGGCACCGGGAAAACCTCGAATTCCGGGTACTAGCCTAACGCCTGACGAAAAACGGCAAATCGAAGAAACGCTGCCGCCCAATTTGCCGGATGCACAGCTCATCAACTCCTTTCAATTCATGGAACTGATCGAGTTTCTCCATGCGCGATCGCAGGAGAACCTTCCACCCGATCGTCGCCTGCCCTTGAGCGAAGCCTTAGCCGAACACATCAAGCGGCGCTTGCTCTACTCCAGCACTGTGATTCGCGTGGATTCGCCTTGGGGCATGCCGTTCTATGCGCTGAATCGATCTTTCTATGCTCCCGTAGACGAAGAGGAGCGCACCTACATCATGGTGGAGGATACGGCTCGGTTCTTCCGCATGATGCGCGACTGGTCAGAACGCCAGCCTAGGGTTGCACGACTGTTAGAAGAACTCGATATTCCAGAGGATCGCATTGATCAAGCCCTAGAAGAATTGGATGAGGTGATTCGCGCTTGGGCGGATCGTTACCACCAAGTGGGTGGAGTTCCGTTTGTATTGCAAATGGCGGCGGGACAAAAGGATGATATAGACGAGCAGCACGTTTAGGCAACTGCCGCAGGAAAGATGCGGGTGTTTTTAGGGCGGACGTAGACGATCTGCCCTGCCTTTAGGTCTAAGGTATCGTACTGTTCACGGGTGACATATGCTGTGATGGCATGGCCGTCGCTTAGCAGCAGCTCGACCTGAATTTCTTGTCCGAGGTGAATGACGCGAGTAATGGTGGCGGGTAGCGTATGGAGACTAGGAGATAGACTCAGCTCGATATCGTGGGGACGAAGAAACAGGTGGGAAGGATATTCGCACCGTCATGCCCAAACGACGACATGATTTGTGCCGTTTTGGGGAGAACATTCACCGGGCCAATAAAGCTCATCACAAAGGGGGACGCTGGATGATCGTACACCTCGGCAGGGCTGCCAATCTGCTCGATTCGACCATGATTCATCACCACAATCTCATCGGCAACTTCCATGGCTTCCTCTTGATCGTGCGTCACAAACACCGTGGTGACATGCATTTCATCATGCAGACGACGGAGCCAGTTGCGCAAATCTTTCCGCACTTTAGCATCTAGGGCACCAAAGGGTTCGTCTAACAACAGCACCTTGGGTTGTACAGCTAGGGCACAGGCAAGCGCAACGCGCTGACGCTGTCCACCCGAAAGTTGGGAGGGGTAGCGATCGCCCATTCCTGTCAACTGCACCAGTTCAAGTAGTTCATCAACGCGGTG
>JACYMB010000366.1 GCA_015272205.1 Synechococcales cyanobacterium T60_A2020_003
CTTTGACGGTCGCCATTGTTTGAATCGCAAGGTCACTATAAAGAACTGACGCGCCGGGTTTGCCGCTCAACTCCTCGACCACCCACTGCCCCAGCACAGATTCTTCGATCCAGAAGGTGAGGCTTCCCCTAGCCTTCAATCCAGCGTTATACTCTGACCAGTTGCGGATGCGGTATTGAGGTTTCATGGCAGGTTTTATATGTGATAACTGAAATTTACCATGCCTCTCCTGCCCGCAACCCCTCTTTCATGCAACAACGCCGACCATCTGCCTCCGGATTTGGTGATCGAAGTAGATATTACCAGTCCCTCAACCCAGCGCATGGAGATTTACGAAGCCCTGGGAATTGCTGAAGTTTGGCGCTACACCAAGCAGCGCGGGCTCGTGATCTATCTACTGACTGCGAAGGGATACGACGAATCTGCTACCAGCAGTGCCGTACCTCCAGTGACAGCCGTTAAGCTGAATGAATTTCTAAGGCAACGACAAACCCAAGGCGAGAATCAGGTGATTCGGGCTGTACGAACCTGGATTCAGCAGGCTAACGATTAGTCCAAATAGGCTAGAAAGCTTGGGCGATCGCCTCCACCAACTGATCGCACTCCTCCTCCAGCGTCAGGTAGTGAACCGAGGCGCGAATGCAGTCCGGCAGGTTAATTTTTCGGACGAAAAGTCCCTGTTGTTCTAGGTTTGCCACCCATTGACCATGATTCAGGTCAGGATGCTGGATGCGAAACGAAACGAGTCCGGCCTGGGGCGGCGAGGTGCGAAGACACCGCACTTGGGGAATCTCGCTGAGCCGTTTCCAGAGATACTCACTCATCTGACCAATGCGCTGGTATCGCTCTGCGGCCGTTCCCACTTGGTTATGGGTGGCGATCGCCTCCCTTAATGCAGAGTACAGCGGAAAACTGGAGGTGGAGATTTCAAAGCGGCGGCAGTCTGGCTTCCAGTGGGGCGGTTCGCCAATGACGCCTTTGGTAATGCCGCGCCAGCCTGCAAAGGTGGGGCTGAGGCGATCAAAGGCATTGGGATGAACGTAGAATCCTCCGGCTCCGGCGGCACCACACCACCATTTATGTCCGGTGAAAGCATAGAAATCTGCACCGAGGGCATCGAGTTCTAAGGGGAGAACACCCACCGACTGCGCCGCATCGACTAAAACCTGAATTGGGTACGCCTGGGTCGGGTAGTGGTGGCACACCTTCACGATGTCCGCCAAAGGCAGCACTTGTCCGGTATTCCAAAGAACATGACTGACGATGACGAGGCGCGTGTTGGCGAGTAGGTGCCGCTCGATCATCTGTACCGGATCACCGTCGTTGAGGGTTTGCATAATCGGACAGGTCGTCACCTTGACCCCGAATCGTCGCCGTAGTTCCTCCACGGTGGTCATGACACTGGGATACTCGCAGTCGGTCAGCAGAATATGATCGCCTTCGCGCCAATCCATTCCCCACAGGGCCATGTTGCACCCCATCGACACATTTTCCGTGAGGGCAATCGATTTTGCGGTTGTGCCCAGATCAGCGGCGATCGCCTCCCGCAGACCCTTCATAATCTCTTGGATCTCATCGTTAATCGCAACCGAGAAGGGGCCATCTTGTTGGATGCGATCGTGGGCGTTGTGAAGAGCGATCAGCGCCGATTGGGGCATGGGGCCCTGTCCGCCGTAGTTAAAGTAACGTTTGTTTGCAAGGGCAGGAAACTGCTGACGATGCTGAAGAATGGTCTGGAGGTCAAGACTCATGAGATTGATCGAGTGGAACTGGGCGATCGCATTGTATCAGTGTCACAGCTTGGTTCCCTAACGGGAAAAATCCTGAGCTATTGTGGAGAACATAGCGTCACGTCTGGGAAGTTCCTATGAAACGTCTGCTGCTCAGTTTCTTGTTTGTGACAGGACTACTCTTTGCGCTGGTTGGGTTGCCAGGACTCAAGCCCCAAGGGGAGTACGCCTCGCTGATTATTGACTTTCGGGATAATCTGTCGCCCACGGAATTATCCACCCAGTTGCAAACCCTGACCCAGCAGTACGGTTCACTCCACCTCAATAGTGCCTTTTCCGACGCCGAG
>JACYMB010000367.1 GCA_015272205.1 Synechococcales cyanobacterium T60_A2020_003
CATGTGTTAAGCACGCCGCCAGCGTTCATCCTGAGCCAGGATCAAACTCTCCATGTTGTTGAGCTTGAGGCTCCTAGTATCCTCTACGAATACTAGTCCAGAATCTTTTGAATCTAACGGAAAGCAGTTTCCTTACCTTCCTTCAAACTCGATTTGCTTTCTCGAGTTATCAATGCTATGCTGACTTCCAAACTATTATCTTGTCTAGGTTCTACGGTGTAGCTCACTTCGCTTCAGCGTTGCTCGCTCTCGACCGCTTTATCAATATAACTACTCCCCTCAACAATTGTCAACAAGATTCCTGTGAGATTTTTGGGGTTTCCTCATAAGCCTTGGTGCGACTAGGTTTTAGACATTCTGGTTAAGGTTTTTCCTCTTTGGGAGTAATTTAGAGCGTGCGTTGCTCTCTCGTTGCATATTTTGCTGCGAAAGCTAAAGCAGGCGTAGAGGGAACTAAAGCAGGTTACGTCCAGGTCTCATCAATTCAGGCGAATGACTGCAAGCGAAGTTCTTTATATTTCAGTTATTCTCTGGCAAGAGTGACAGAAGAGCGATAAGTAGGGTTAAAATGCGCTCTAAACTAGGCGGTGCCCCAGCCAAATCCCGATCTCTAGAGAAAATAAGCCCAAGATCGGACTCCCAAACCAGTACACGGCTGCTGAAAATGGTCTGAAACTGCGAAGAAGAATCTTAGAATCCAGGATGTAGGACGAAAAGGTGGTGTAAGATCCCAGGAAGCCAACGACGATTAGGGTTTGGAGTCCGCTGGGAAGGGGGTACACCGTCGCTAAGGTTGCAACCACACCGATCAACAGCGCCCCTGTCAGATTTACAAACAGGGTGCCGTAGGGAAACCGGGTTCCCAGTTTTTTTGCCCAAAAGAGGCTAATGTAGTAGCGGCTGAGGGCTCCGGCGATCGCCCCTAGCGCGATGGCAGGTACAGTCCAATCCATTGCTTGCGAATTCATTGCGAGCTTGAGAGGGCTTGAATAAGGGTGATTACGTCTTCCTGATCTGGATCGGACTGCGATCGCAGGATGTGGATGGCTGCTTCACTAAAGTTGAGATGATAATCATCCGTTACCCTAACATCATGGGAGGTATACCCTAAAGCGTACAGTTTTTGGGTCAAGGCTTGAACAATCACCGCTTTGACCTGGATTTCAGGTTCCAGCACGTCGGGATGCTGAAACAACCAGAGTGCCGATTGGGGGTCATCATCGACGACTTTAACAACAGCATGAGTCAAGATAGCTCTAATGTGACCGGGATTGGGAATAAAGGTCAACAAATCTTTGAGCAGTTGGATGGGTTTGAGATCTCTGAGTTTGAGCAGGCTCACCGCAATTACAGTAGCCCTCTCGTCGTAATACGCCATGACGGAATCTGTCATAGGGAGTACAGAAGGTTCGCATACTATTCGGATTCCGAATCCTGAACAGACAATTGGTGCGGCGCATGCGCCACACCAAACCTGCGTCTGGTTACAAATGGAATGAGATCTCCAAACCTAAGCATAGGAAAAATCTGTGAGAAATTTGTGAATAGCTTAAAAAATTTTAGTCATGCCAATTTAGGAGCGATCGCATTTGTTCCACCAGATTAGGAGCCTTGAAGGGTTTTGTGATAATTCCCAAGATGGGGAGCGATGAAAATTCTGGCTGCTCTGAAATTTGAACTTTAGCGGTTAAGAAAATAACGGGGATCGCCTGGGTTTTTGGATTAGATTTGAGATGTTTCAGGGTAGTCAAACCATCCATACCGGGCATCATCATATCTAGAAGAATGACATCGGGCTGGACTGACTCGGCGATCGCCAGTCCCTCTTGGCCTGAGGGTGCTGCCAGAACATCCCAACCTGCGATCGTTTGTAGCGTGATTTGGGTGATTTTGCGAATCCCGATATCGTCATCGACGATCAAAATCTGTTTGGTCATTACGTCTCCGTTCCGCTCGAAGCAATTATTCTCTTATAGGGGGTTATTTTTGTCTACACATTTCGTTAGAGGAAGGGTGAAGTAGAAGGTGCTACCCGATCCAGCCTGGCTTTCGACGCCAATTTTTCCACCGTGTTGCTCGATAATGGTACGGCAAATGGAAAGTCCTAACCCCGTGCCGCCTTTATCACGGGAATCCGATGCGTCAATTTGATAGAACCGCTCAAACACATGCGCTGATTGTTCGGCGGGAATACCACGTCCCTCGTCTCGAACTGTACATAGTAGATAGGGGGCTGATGCAGATGGAGCTTCGGTCACGGATGGGGAAGCGTTCGATGGGATTTGCTCGGCAGTGACCCAAACCTTAGAGCCAGCCGGAGAAAATTTAATCGCGTTGCTGAGTAAGTTAGTCAGTACTTGTAAAAGGCGATCGCCAATTCCACGTGATCCGGGTACTCCTACAAGCGCACGGAAATCGTGCCGCCCAGCGTAAATTTGAAGGCGTTGGAAAGCAGGTTCAGCACAATTTTTTCCCACATCTCCCGATCGATGTAGATCGCTTCGGTGAGCGGCGGACAATCCACCACGTAGATTAATCCGGCATGTTCGATCCGCGATCAGAAGGTGCTGGCGAGATCGGCGGTTAGGGTGGCGAGGTCATTGGGTTCATACAATGCCTGAACGCGTCCGGCCTCAATCCGGGAGAAATCCAGCAGGGTATTCACTAATTTCTGCAAACGATGTCCGTTGCGCACAATCGTGGCAAGGCGATCGCGCTGGGTTGCAGGCAATGGCTGATCTACGTCTGCCAAAGCATCCTCGGCGGGCGATAGCATCAGGGTGAGCGGGGTGCGAAACTCGTGGGAAATATTGCTAAAAAAGACCGTTTTTGCCCGATCAATTTCGGCGAGGGCTTCGGCTCGCTGGCGTTCGGCTTCGTAGGCGCGGGCATCGGCGATCGCCATCGCAATTTGACGAGCGGTTAGCTCCAAAAAGCCTTGGTAGCTATCATCTAACTCCCGCCGCGCACTGACCCCCGCAATCAAAAATCCGGTGGCTTTCTCCTGCCCTGGGGACGCTAGCGGGAGAACCAGAGCCGTGTGGGGCGATTCCGGCCAGGGGCCAATGACTCGTTCCCCTAACCAGTCCGCCATCGTGTCTACCGTTACAGCAGCGTTACTGGCAAGGACGGCAGCCAGAGGCCACGGGTGGGAGGTCATTGGTGTACGGAGGGCGATCGCCGCTGGGCTGAGCCCATCGTCGGGTTCGAGTCCCGTGCTGCCCACTAGATTCGCCGTTGTTTCCTCGGCATCTAGGAGATAAAGCAACGCAAAGGGCAGATCCGCGTTATTTTTTGCCCGGATATTGACGGCCGATTCGCAGGCGGCATCTACGGTTTTGGCATGTCCGGCTTGGGCGGCTAAATCTCGTAAGGTTTGGAGGCGGCGATCGCCCAATACTTGCGGCGTTGTTTCTGTACAGGCACAAAATAGCCCGCCAACACCGCCCGTTTCATCCCGGATTGGACTGTAGGAAAACGTGAAGTAGGTTTCTTCGACGTAACCACTCCGCTGCATAATCAGCAACAAGTTGTCAGGCCATGTAGCTTCTCCGTTGTGGATGACTTGCTCCACCATGGGACCGATCGTTGGCCAAATCTCCGGCCAGATGCTTGGCCCCGATTGTCCCAACGCCCACGGGTGCGTGCTGCCCAATACGGGACGATAGGCGTCGTTATAGAGCTTCACCAAGTTTGGCCCCCAAAACGTGAACATGGGATAGCGCGAACTCAGCAAAATACTCACCGTGGTACGGAGGCTTTGCGGCTATTGTTCCACCGACCCCAAGGGCGTTTTTGACCAATCGTGCGATCGCATAAGAGCCGCCATCTCGCCCTGCCCTGGGAAAATATTCTCTAAGTCTGTGCTATGGTTCGTTCCAGTCATCCTATCTCCTACAGATGAGGCAAATTCAAGTCCCTCTGATTGCCACTATTTCCTATTTTGACGATGATGGTACGATGTCGTCCCATCACCTACGGCGGAGGTAAGTCCAAACGTCTCTGACTGCCGCCATTGTCTATTTTGGCGATGATGATGCGATTTCGTCCGGCAGCTTTGGCCTCGTAGAGCGCCTGATCCACTGAGTGATATAAGTCTTTTAACTCATCGAACTCTGTACTCGTTTCAGCGAGGCGGGCAATGCCTGCGCTAAACGTAACCCGAAAGGTTTCACCGTCAGGCAAGGAAAATACGTGGTTCCGAAGTTGAGCCAGGGCATGATCTAGACGCTCTTTACCGTCCTGTTCGGTAATGCCATACATCCCAATAATGAATTCCTCGCCGCCCCATCGTCCCACGATGTCTTCTTCGCGAAACGACTGACGCAAAAGTTTACCCAAATAGCTGAGGACTTGATCACCGACATCATGTCCATACTCATCGTTCACCTCTTTGAAATGATCGAGGTCGAGTAAAGCAAGGGTGAAGGGCTGGTGCTGTCGTTGGGCGAGGCGAATCAGGCGTGTTAGGTCTTGCAAAGCTTTGCGCCGTAGGCTCACCCCAGTCAACTCGTCTAGATCGGTAGCCCCCCAAAGCCGACGTTGATGGAGTCGAGTCCGCACGCGGGTTAACAGATCTTGCGGAATAACGGGCTTGGTCAAAAAGTCGTCTGCGCCTGCCGCAAATCCCCGCTGTACGGTATCAATATCCGTGTGGGCAGACAAAAAGAGGACGGGAAGCCGATTCCAACGCGGATCATTGCGAATCACCTGACATAGCTCAGTACCCGTTAGGGGGGCTGGTTTGGCATCCATCTCATAGTGCGGATAAATCGGGCCTTTTAACTCCACATCGAGGATCAACAAGTCAGGAACCGTTTGTTCGAGCGATCGCCAAAACTGGTCCGGCGATTTCAGCAGAATGACGTCGTATCCGTGGGGCTCAAGCATCATCTTGAGGAGATCGAGTAAGGCTGGATCGTCATCGACAACCAAAATTCGGGTCGGTAACGACGGCGGTTGAGGCAACACCTGCATCACTGATGCTAAGACCTGGGATGGGGCGATCGGTTTTTGGAGGAAACAGCGGCTTCCTAAGCGAGCCGCCATCACCCGACTTTCCAATCCTTCCTCTGCGGTCAGAATCACGACAGGCAGATCAGGATAGTGGTGATGGAGGATTGCCAAGAAATCTAGACCACTGCTGGTGGAATCCGCGAAATTGAGATCCAGCAAAATCGCGTCCACTGGGGTACTCTCAATAAAATCCTGCGCCTCTTGTATCGCAGTGGCAATGTTGGTGTACATTCCCCACGATGATGCCTCTTTAGCCAGTTTTTGAGCTAGCAACACATCATTATCCACCACCAGCAGGATGGGTTTCAGCACCGAGCGCCCGTCCTGGAATGGGCGTTTGAAACTGGCAGCAGTGTCCGATGAAATCTGAACAGTTGCTCCCTTGGGCGGCATAATGCAGCGTCGGATAGACTCCACAAGACGGCTCAGTAGGTCTGATAGGGCTTGACTGAGGGGTGGTTCCTGGCTCAGAATTTGCTGGATTTGACGGGATAAACGGGATGCGTCCTCTAGGCCAAAACTACCCAAGGAACCCGCTATCGTATGGGCTTCTCGTTCAGCCGCTTGCTGCTGTTCAGGGGTCAGGGTTCCCTTCTGGAGCGCAAGAATCGCTTGCTCAATCACCTCCAGGCGATCGCAATAGGATTGCCGATATTCCTGCCACACATCCCATAACAATGGAGGAATCGTTTCAGCAAGGGGATCAAATTTAGCGGTGAGTGGTTGATCATCCAAGGGTTCGTGTTGACCGATAGGATCTTGATGAGGACTATGTTTCAACCGATAGCCTAGCTTATAAATCGTTTCAATGGGGTCATCTGCGCCTGCCCGTCTCAACTTTTGGCGGAGTCCCTTAATGTGCGATCGCACCGCTCCCTCGCTGGGAATGTCATCCAGCACCCAAAGACTCGTCAGCAGGCGATCGAGGCTAAAAATCTGATCGGGATGCCGCAGAAATAGCTCCAACAACTGATATTCCTTGGCTGCGAGGGGCACGGATTGCCCGTTGTACGTTACCTCACAATTGTTGGGATTAAGCTGGAGGTTTCCCCACTGAAGCAGGGGCGATCGCGCTTTTTGGTTGCGGCGTAACAGTGCTCGCACCCGTGCTAATAGCTCGTCTACGTCAAAGGGTTTCACAACATAATCATCGGCTCCTGCATCCAACCCCATGATCCGATTCGTTACACTATCTGACGCTGTCATCAGCAGAATCGGGGTGTCTTGATTGGGCGTATCTGTAATGCTGCGATCAGCCCGTAATTGCCGACAAATCTCGATTCCACTCAACTGCGGCAACATCCAATCCAGCAGAATCAGGTCGTAGGTATAGGTTTCAATCAGATCTCGCCCGGTTTCCCCATCTGTTGCAATGTCAACTTGATAGTGTTGCTTAGTCAACAACTGCTGAAGCAACTGAGCGAATCCTGTATCATCTTCAACGCATAGAATCTTCACAATGTCGTTTGGTCATCAAACAGTTCTGTCTAAACCTATAGACTCACCCTAGACGCACTCTTTCTTAGCCAAGGCAGAGGGCAGGTTAGCAGCGTTCTATACCCAGTCGGCCAAGGTCATCACATCAGACTTGGCAGACTCCGTAGACCGCCCCAAACATAGATCATTACGAACCAACCCCCTAATTCAAGAGTATGAAATTTCTGTGAGGGATGTGTGAAGGAGTTATTAAACTCAACATGGCACTTACGCTCAAAATGGCCTGCTTTGACAGATTTCCGAACATCTTAACCGCATACCCGGTTTGAATTTTGAGGTTTCAGGTTTGAGTTGAAAATCCATGGTTACATCAGCAATTTCGCTATTCCATCCCTCTGCCAAACGAAAGCCCTTGACTCTCCACTTTACTGGAGAGTTCAAAATGGCAACAGTTCCCCATTAAACAGTTCCCCACTAAAAGGATTGAAGGATGAAACTTGAGTTCACGGTTCCCAATATGGCCTGTTCTGCGTGTGGAGACACCATTACAAAAGCGATTCAGGCGCTTGATCCGAGCGCATTAGTCCAAACCGACCCGAAAACGAAGCAGGTCAGGGTAGACACAAGTGCTGCCGAACCTGCCGTCAAGCAAGCGATTACCGACGCGGGCTACACCGTCACCTAGAGCATCGGCATGGAAAACACAACTCTCAAATTGAAGGGCATGAGCTGTGCCGCATGTGCCAGCACCATTGAAGACGCGATTCGCGCGGTTCCCGGTGTGGAAGCCTGTAGCGTTAACTTTGGGGCAGAGCAAGCCAGGGTCACCTACGACCCTACGCAAACAGACGTTTCCGCTATTCAAACGGCTGTGGATGATGCGGGCTACGCAGCTCAGCCGCTCCAGGATGATCCGTTGGCATCGGACGATGATGCCGAGCGTCGGGAACGCCAAGCCGAGCAACGGACGCTCGCCCGAAAGGTGTGGGTGAGTGGCATCATCAGCGCCATTCTCGTCATCGGTTCGATTCCCGCAATGACGGGCATTGCCGTTCCGCTCATTCCCATGGGGCTTCACACCCCCCTCTTGCAAATGGTTCTAACCGCTCCGGTATTGCTGTGGGCCGGCAATTCCTTTTTTATCAATGCCTGGAAAGCCTTCAAACGCCACACGGCCACAATGGATACCCTAGTGGCGGTGGGGACGGGCGGTGCCTATCTCTACTCTCTATTTCCCACTTTCTTTCCCCAGTGGTTCATCAACCAAGGACTTCGCCCCGATGTCTATTTTGAGGCGGCATCCGTGGTGATTACGCTGCTCTTGCTGGGGCGACTCTTGGAGAACCGAGCCAAGGGGAAAACGTCGGAAGCGATCCGCAACTTGATGGGATTGCAGGCCAAAACGGCACGGGTGATTCGGGATGGACAGGACGTGGACATTCCGATTGCGGAGGTGGTTCTGGGAGACATCATCCGAGTGCGCCCAGGGGAGAAGATTCCCGTTGATGGCGAAATTGTAGACGGTTCTTCCACGATTGACGAAGCAATGGTGACAGGGGAAAGTGTGCCTGTGAAAAAGCAGGCGGGGGATGAAGTCATCGGCGCAACGATTAACAAAACGGGGAGTTTTACCTTTCGGGCTACGCGAGTGGGCAAAGATACGTTCCTAGCCCAAATCGTGAAGCTGGTGCAACAAGCTCAAGGCTCGAAAGCACCGATTCAACGACTTGCAGATCAGGTGACAGGCTGGTTTGTGCCTGCGGTGATGGCGATCGCCCTCCTCACGTTCATCATTTGGTTTAACGTGATGGGCAACGTCACAATGGCGTTGATTCCAACGGTTGGTGTGTTGATCATTGCCTGTCCCTGTGCGCTGGGTTTAGCCACTCCCACCTCGATTATGGTCGGTACCGGGAAGGGGGCAGAGAACGGTATTTTGATCAAAGGTGCGGACAGTTTAGAACTGGCGCACAAACTCCAAACCATCATTCTCGACAAAACCGGAACCATTACCCAGGGTAAACCTACGGTGACGGATTACGTGACGGTCAACGGTACGGCCAACCAAAACGAGCTAACCATCCTGCGGTTAGCCGCATCTGTAGAGCGCAATTCTGAGCATCCGTTGGCAGAGGCCATCGTGCAATACGCCCAAGCTCAGGAGGTTAGCCTGGGCGATGTGCAACACTTTGAAGCGATCGCTGGTAGTGGGGTTCAGGGTTTTGTTGATCAGCAACAGGTACAAATCGGCACCTACCGCTGGATGACCGACTTGGGCATGGATACCCGTGCGATCACCTCCCAGTGGGATCGCTTAGAGTCGTTGGGTAGAACGGTGGTTTGGGTCGCTGTAAATGGTCAGATAGAGGCGATTCTGGGGATTGCTGATGCGGTTAAACCTTCGTCTGCCAGTGCCATTCGCACTCTCCGAAAAATGGGACTAGATGTGGTGATGCTCACGGGAGATAACCAACGCACTGCCGATGCGATCGCCCATGAAGTCGGGATTGATCGCGTCTTTGCGGAGGTGCGTCCAGATCAAAAAGCCGCTGCGGTTCAAAAGATTCAGGCTGAAGGCAAAATAGTTGCCATGGTGGGAGATGGCATCAATGATGCTCCGGCCTTAGCTCAGGCTGATGTGGGGATTGCAATCGGTACTGGAACCGATGTGGCGATCGCTGCGAGTGATATCACGTTGATTTCTGGCGATTTACACGGCATCGTGACAGCGATCCAACTGAGTCGCGCCACCATTCGCAATATTAAACAAAACCTGTTCTTTGCGTTTATCTACAACGTGGCAGGCATCCCGATCG
>JACYMB010000368.1 GCA_015272205.1 Synechococcales cyanobacterium T60_A2020_003
CAGTTTTCTATTATTTCAGTACACCCGTCGCCGCTCGATGATTCGGAAAACGTTGAAAAAGGTTTACCTGGATCAATCGGCGGTGACCGATGAACTGGTGGAGGATATCTATCGCCCGTCTTGCGATCCCGGTGCGGCGAAGGTGTTTGCGTCCGTATTCAAATCTCCCAAAGGCGAGACTGTGGATCAACTCTTGGCGCGTCTGTCCTGTCCGCTGATGCTGATTTGGGGAGAAGGCGATCCCTGGATGAATACCCGTGCCCGCAGTGCCCAGTTTCGGCAGCACTACGCCAACCTCACCGAACATTTTCTTCAGGCAGGCCACTGTCCCCATGATGAAGTCCCCGATCAGGTGAATCTGCTGATTCGAGATTGGGTTCTTCAACGTCCAGAGCTGGCAACAGCGGGGATTCAATAACGGGGTCGGGATCCTCTTGGAGAATGTAGAGCGGGACGGGAATGGAGGGAGGCACGGTTTGGACAGTAACCTCTGGCGTTTCCAACAGGATGGATTCTGACTCTGGGGGATCGGTTCTGAGAACTGCTGATCCAATCCCTGCCTCTGAGTCTGGTTCCAGATTAGACGGGGTCGATGGGGCGATCGCCTCATCTGCTCCCGTCGTTTCGTCCGCCTGCGATTCTGCTCCAAGATCTTGGGCGTCCTCTAGCCCTTCCCCGTCAGTAGAGAACTCAGGGGCAGATCCGTCGGCCTCCTCAGATTCTAGCCACGGAGAATCGTAGTGATGCCAGGGCAGAATCGGCGCGTTGGGCAGTTCTCGCGTGAGGACCGTAATGTTATCTACATCTGGGTCTGGAAGCTGCACCCGCTTTTCGGGCGATGGGCTTTCCATATCGTTAGAGTTCATACTGGGAATCCCTCAAGGGTAGGTATTAAGCCGTAGCAGACCAACCGGGATAAGCAACAAGCATGTGCAGAAGAACGGTAACAGCGATGCACAGGGTGGCATAGGCGGCATAGATTAGGGTTTGAGAAATGTCGTCTAGGCGCTGTTTGTTCGCATTATACGTCTCCGACAAATTGACCAGCATCTGTAGCTGATACTGCTCTGGTGAGAGTGCTAGGTAGCGCTCCAGAACTTTGCGATCTTCCAAATTCGGACTCACCGCGACTTGGCGAGGCAGATAGGCCCGCACCAGCAGAGTAAAACTCACCATAAAGCCCAGCGCTTCCGCAAAGCTGAAGGGACTGAGCACCGCCATCAGATGGGAAATGGTGAGGCTCGTGAGTAAGGCTCCGTTCGCGACGAAGAGAATATTTAGCTTGGTAATCAGAATTTGACTTTGTTCTCGCTGCTCCTCTAGCACCATCCGTACATCGCGGGCGGCCAGATCGATGGTAGCGGAGTAGGTCTGCTCGGAGCTGGCAACAGCTTCAGGTTTTACGGATGGGGCTTCGCTCAGGGTGGGCGCTGTATCGAAGGCGATCGCCACGGGTAGCGGTTCTGGATGTAGGGGCGAGCGATCGCCCATTAGCAACCCCAAAGGTTCCCGTACACTGGGCGCATCAACGGGAGAAAGTACCACAGGCGACTGGGCGTGGGTGTCGGAATCATCCAAAGATTGGGGCACAAGGGTCATGGCAAGCGTCCCCGACGGTAGTGTGGAGAGGATTGTGAGCGATTAGCAGGGAAGCACTACGGCAGCAGGTATTGGATCACGGCTTGGGCGATCGCCGTTGCACCGTTTCGTTCAAACCGTACATCGGTTTTGGGGGGCTGAACGGGCGATCGCAAAAATGCCCAATCTCCCTGCAATAAATCCGCAGGCTCTATGATCTGATGATAGGCATAATTTTCTAAAGCGGCCAGTAGGACAGCGGCTTCGGGAAAATCTCGGCGCGTAACTGTGCAAACGGGGATCTCTAAGCGGCAGGCTTCGGCAAAGGTGCTATATCCCGGCTTCGAGACGACCCGCCCGCAGACGGGCATGAGATCCACTGGACGATAATCTTTCCCATCAACACATCTCAAATTGGGTAAGGCAGGGGCGTTGGCATCAAGCGTCATAAACTGCCAATCTGGAAACTGCGTGAGTCTTTCGTAGGGAATTTTTTCAATGCCCAGACCACCAAAGGTAAGCAGGATCGTTTGCTCAACGGGCTTAGTAAGATTTAAGCGATCGCGCAGTTCCGCTGCTGAATATTTGGGGTTGCCACCGGTTAGCCCCACGTCGGTGATATTCGGGAACGCCGACATGGGTTCATGGAAGGGAAGGCGAAACAGGCGATCGCACTGCTGAAACAGACTGCCGACCCAATCCGCTATCTCTACAAACTCGCCGCCCCAATCGCGGTAGATATAGTCCCAGCCAAAGTTGCTCATCATCCAGCAGGGCACATCCGCCGCGTGGGCGATCGCCGTTGCCAGAGGCGGAATATCGGCCAGCACAAGGGATACCCGATTTTGCTTCAAAAAGGTGGCTTCTGAGGCGATGGTGGCGGCGGCGTGCTGACGAATATGCTGCAACTTTTCCAGGGTGGCGGGTTTGTCCATGATCAGACTATCCTGCTGGATTACCCCGACATCAAAACTGCGAGGACGATGAATGTAGGAGTCTGACAGGTAGGTATCTAGCAACCAGCGGGGAGCCGTGGTGGTGAAAATAACGGTAATGTCAGGACAAAGGCGCTGAAGCTCGGCCACCACCGACGCCGTGCGCGTGGCATGACCAAAACCGTGATTCGTAACGGCGACATAGAGGATGGGGTGTGGCATGACAAAAGATGAGAGGGGACAGGATGTACACCTTGGACGGGAGGCGATCGCCAAAATCCCTAGCATCCTATCAAGATCTGTTGATTGCACGCTGTAGTTTAGAAGATTCTAATCAAGCGATTCATCAACAATTCATAGTTGCTGGCTAATAATACAGCGCATCATCCCAGACGGCGATTGAAATGCGATCGCCCTGCTCCCGGCGAATAATGCCAGCGATTTGATCTTCCGAAAAGGCGTACGCCTGCACCTGACCTTGCTGAACTGCGAGTAAGCCCGCCTCAACATCCCGCTGCAAACCGCCTGCCAACATCCCGTTCAACGTAACCCGCAGCAGCAATGAATCGGTCGATTCTGGAAACGTGACAGCGGATTTCATCACCTCATCCGTGGATTGGTCAAACACGTAGCTGACCTGTACCGGATCAGGACTCAGATTGTATACAACATAGTTATCGTGCAACTGAGCCGTGGGAGGCCCAAGGGTCGCTTCGACTTTGTGCCTTCGGTGTGCCTGCCGGAAAGCCAGGAACCGCCGTTACCGCCTCAGCCGCTCCTGCATCTGAAGAACTTGTAGAGGATGAATCTGGTTCCTCATTACTTTTGTTCAGCGACGGAAACCTACGAGGATTGGGCTGATCATCATCCCGATGCAATCGTCGATCGGGAACAGCTTCAGGCTCCGCGTCTGAATCCTGGTCAGCCTCCGCAGGCGTTGGGGTGGCGCTATCAGAGGAATCGTCAGCAGAAGGCAGGCGTAAACCGGGCAGCGAAGGCGCAGGTGAAAGAACCTCTGAATCGAGCGGGAGCGAAGGCCGGACATCCGGGTTCAGTGTATCGTCAGCGTTACTAGGATCCGCCTCACTATCCCCGTCGGATGAAGGCGACGCTTTTCCAGTCGGATCTTTCGTACTCGGCAGTAAATCGCCAGCATCGGGAACCGTTGGGTTATCTAATGAAGGTGAGAAGGACGGTTGCCCCGATTGGCGCAGCCAAAACGCCATCAACCCAACGGCACCAACCGTCAGAATCGCCAACAGGGCCGCCCAACCCAGCACCCACCAGTCGCTATTGCGTCGTCCTAAAGCAGCGACCTCTGTGGACACAATCCCGTAGAGCAGCCCTGCTGGGGAGGCTTGCTCTCTCATCGTTTTTTGCGTGTTCGAACGGGGGGCAACGGCAACCGTGGGATAGGTCGATCGCCCTGCTGTCCCGACATGGGCAGGAGTTTGAGGATTAACGGCAGCTTTTAGACTCGGTAGAGGCAGATTCGGTAGGAGCGTGAGCCACTCATCCACGGTTTGGGGACGAAAATGAGCTTCAACGGCCATCCCGCGCATCACTGCCTGGTTAACCGCTTTGCTGAGAGCGGGTTGTAGATCGCGAGGAGCGGGCATGGGTTGGCGATTCCGCAAGACCGAGGCCATGGGAACCTTCGCTGTTAGTAGGGCGTAGAGGGTCGCGGCCAAACCATACACGTCGGTGGCGGCGGTGCGCTTCGTTTCGTGAGCGTACTGTTCAAGCGGTGCATAGCCCGTGGAAATAAAGCTGGTATGGGCTAAGGTTTCACCCTCAGCAAACTCGCGCGCAATGCCAAAGTCAATCAATACGACCTGATCGGTATCTTCGCGCAGGATAATATTTTGGGGCTTTACATCTCGGTGGAGCAACCCATTGCGGTGAACCACCTGAAGCGCATCTGCAACCTGGCGAATATAGTGGACGGCGATCGCCTCCGGGAGAGGATGCTCTGGAAATACGACCTTTTCCAAGGTTCTCCCTGGAATATAGTCCATCACCAAATAGGGAAGCCCATTCTCTGAAAAAAAGTCGTGTACCCGCACGATATTGGGATGAACACACAACGCTAACCGCCGCACTTCATCTCGGAACTTCTGATCGAACAGCGCGAACTGCGGATGCTTGGGATCGGAAAAATTCAGCGTCTTGATCACCACGGGCTGCCCCAGATCGCGATGCTGAGCTCGATAGGTGATGCCAAAGCCACCCTGCCCTAGAACGGTGTCCAGGGTATACTTGCCATCTTGTAGCGTTTTACCAATCAGCGTGTTCATGCGTAATGGCGGGGTTTACAACTCCAACACACAAGACCAATTTACCGCACCTATTCGCTTCCCTGGGGTGAATTCATAGTATCTACACCAACGCCCTCACGAAGTTAGAACAGACGTGAGCGTTGGATCTGAGTCAGTATCGTCACATTCACTGGAAGCATGGCACCGCATCTTCAGAATTTCTTATCACTATCATAGTTGGTATGAGGTTGGATCTACCCAAAGCGGTCGTAGCCTGCCCATGCTCACAGAAGCTCGTTTAGGCTCGTTTAACCGCACTGGCTATCAACGGTCTTAACGATCTTGCTGCCTCTGAAGCAGATGCGATGATGGGCTTGTGCGGCTACGCGTTTCCAAACCGAACCTGTAAACTCGACATGCAACCCCTAGGTATGCGGCAGCCGAAATGAGAGAATTGACCATTGAACAGTCGCACAAAATCTCTGTCCCATGCCCAACCAACCCCGAATTATTGTGCTGGATGATGATCCAACGGGATCGCAAACGGTTCATGGCTGCTTGCTGCTGATGACCTGGGACGTCGAGACGCTACACCTCGGACTCTCGGATGAGTCTCCCATTTTTTTCATCTTGACGAATACCCGGTCGATGACACCTGAAGAGGCCGATGCTGTTACCCGCGAGGTGTGTCGCAATCTCAAAACAGCGATCGCCCAGTCCGGTGTGGAAGAGTTTTTGGTGGTTAGCCGCTCCGACTCGACCCTGCGCGGTCACTATCCCATCGAAACCGATGCGATCGCCGACGAGCTTGGCCCCTTTGATGCCCATTTTCTCACGCCCGCATTTTTTGAAGGGGGACGGATGACGCGCCATAGCATTCACTACTTAATGGTGGACGGTGTGCCCACCCCTGTACACGAAACTGAATTTGCGCGGGATTCCGTGTTTGGCTACCAGCACAGCTACCTGCCGGCTTACGTGGAAGAGAAAACCAAAGGACGAATTCCGGCAAGTTCAGTTGAGCGGTTTCAGCTTGCCGATATTCGAGCGGGCAGTGTTCCCCGTCTAATGCAGCTTCACGACAATCAGTGCGGTGTGGTCGATGGCGAAGTGCAAGCCGACTTGAACCAGTTTGCGGCGGATGTGATGGAAGCGGCTGCCCAAGGCAAGCGATTTTTATTCCGCAGTGCGGCGAGTCTTCTGACGGCTTTAGCTGCCCTGCCACCCCAACCGACGCCACCGGAAGAGATGGGACGCTACACGCGCGATCGCCAGCCCGGAGTCATCGTAGTCGGCTCCCACGTTCGCAAGACGACGGAGCAACTCGCGGCGCTGCTAGAGGCTCCGGGAATTGTCGGTATTGAGGTGAATGTGCTACACCTGCTAGATGACTCTACCGAACAGCGAGAGGCGTTGCTGCAACACACCCTCGAACGGATTGAACAGGTGTATGGCGATCGCAAAACGCCTGTCATCTACACCAGTCGAGAAGAATTGACCTTCCCCGATGTTCCGACCCGTTTAGCCTTTGGCATTGCGGTTTCCGACTTACTGATGGACATCGTGCAACAGTTGCCGCCCGACCTAGGATTCTTGATTAGCAAAGGGGGCATCACGTCTAATGATGTGCTGAGTAAGGGGCTAGCGCTGAAGACCGCACGATTACTAGGGCAAATTCTACCGGGTTGCTCGATGATCCGGACGCCATCCGATCATCCGCGCTATCCCGATCTACCCGTTGTGCTCTTTCCTGGAAACGTGGGCGATCGCCATGGCCTGGTCGATGTCTACCACCGCCTCAACCGCGTTGAGGGGTAAACTTTTGGGTTTTGTTAATGGGTCTAACCAGGGTTCCCCAAGTAGTATAGGAAGGCTAGGCTCGTTTTCGTTCCCTACCATTGCTGGTACGCTATATATTGAGTAAATGAGTTCTGAACCAACCACACCAGAAGTGTCACAAGACTCCAGTGTTGATACGCTCCCCGTTGCGGCTGCACCCCCGCCCCCGAAGGCGATCGCTGAAGGTGAGGCCGATATTCAAGTGCGGTTCAAGGCAGAAGGCGATAAGCTACTGCTGCTGCTGCCTCCTGAGGGGGAATCCAGCAGTTCGTTTGGCTGGACGGAGATTTGGCAGCAGATCAAGCAACGCCTCAATGGCGGTGAGCGCTTTTGGCAACCCGAAACGTCCGTGCATTTGATCGCCCGCGATCGCCTGCTGGATGCCCGCCAACTTCAGGCGATCGCCGATGCCTTAGCAGAGTCAAAGCTGAACTTACGGCGAGTCTACACCAGTCGGCGGCAGACGGCTGTGGCTGCTGTGACGAATGGCTATTCTGTAGAACAGCATGCCCCCGTTGCGCACCTGAACCAAAGCACATCCGATGCACCCAAAGCACTGGCAGATCCCCTCTATATCCAAACTACGGTGCGATCGGGCATGGAAATTCGTCATCCTGGAACAATTATTATTCTGGGAGATGTGAATCCGGGTAGCTTTGTCATCGCGGATGGCGATGTGCAGGTGTGGGGCACATTACGTGGCGTTGCTCAGGCGGGGGCAAGCGGCAATCAGCGCTGTTTAATCATGGCTCTGCGCATGGAGCCTACTCAGATTCGGATTGCCGATGTTGTGGCACGGGCTCCAGAAGCTCCGCCGGACGAGTTTTATCCTGAAGTCGCCTACGTGACGTCTGACGGCATCCGCATCGCCAATGCTATGGAATTTTTACGGTTACGATTAGGGCAGACACCGCAAGGCGAGTAGGTTCACCCTGAAACTGCTGATATCCGTCGGGGCATTTATCCCCAACTATCCATGAATGCTCGGTCAAATTCTCCAGGAAAATTCAAAATAGAAGAGATTGAGATTTCAATGCCAACGCTACATCAGCGATTGACACCTTGAGCGTTAGACTTAACGTCAAACCTAGTATTTGCTATTCAACCATTCACATTCACGCAACTATTCATGAGTCGTATTATCGTCATCACCTCCGGTAAAGGGGGCGTTGGGAAAACTACTACAACGGCCAACATTGGCATGGGGTTAGCGCGCCGAGGTCGCAAAGTTGCTGTTGTTGATGCGGACTTTGGCCTTCGTAACCTCGACCTACTGCTGGGACTGGAAAATCGCATCGTATACACTGCCGTTGAAGTCCTAGCAGGGGAATGTCGGCTAGATCAGGCTCTTGTTAAGGATAAGCGGCAACCCAACCTAGCGCTCCTGCCCGCAGCTCAAAACCGCACCAAGGAAGCCATCAATCCAGAGCAGATGGCGCAACTCGTTCAAACGTTAGCGAAAACCTACGACTACGTGCTGATTGATTGCCCTGCCGGGATCGAAATGGGCTTTCAAAATGCGATCGCCGCTGCTAAAGAAGCCCTGATTGTGACCACCCCTGAAATTGCTGCCGTCCGCGATGCCGATCGGGTGATTGGGCTACTGGAAGCTAACGATGTTAAAAATCTGCATCTGATTATTAATCGTCTGAAGCCAATTATGGTGCGGGAAGATAAGATGATGTCAGTTCAGGACGTGCAGGAAATCCTGGCGATTCCGTTAATCGGCGTTATTCCGGATGATGAGCGAGTCATCATATCCACCAACCGAGGTGAACCCCTGGTTCTATCAGAAAAGCTCTCGGTGGTAGGGTTAGCACTCAATAACATTGTCCAGCGTCTAGAGGGGGAGAAAGTCCCCTTCCTGGATTTGGAAGCGGCTCATGATGATCTGTTCTCGCGGATTCGACGGATGTTCCGTGGATCGCCGAAAGACTACTAGGAGCGATCGCCCATCATGGGTAGCTTCATGGCTTTGAATGCGCTCTAGGCTCTGTTCTAGATCGTACTGGAAGCTAGCCTATCGTCAGGATGTCGTGCTCCCATTGCTCATCATTTCCAGAGTTTTCCATGATCATCGAATTTCTTGACAAGGTGTTTGCACGCGGCTCGACCGAAACGAGCCGAGATGCCGTAAAGCGGCGATTGCAGATTGTCCTAGCTCACGATCGTGCCGATTTGCCACCCGAAGTCGTTGAAAAAATGCGGCAAGAAATTCTCGATGTCGTGTCGCGATACGTAGAAATTGACCAAGAGCAGATCGAATTTGCCCTAGAGAACGATCAGCGCACAACGGCCCTGATTGCGAATATGCCGATTCGTCGGGTGAAAGCGGTCGAGCCATCGTCTTAACTCCTAACACCATGTCCCCCGATTCTGACCCACGACCCTCAAACCACGATTCCAAACCTGGGTCTACAGATGCGGATTGCCTAGTCGTGTTTGAGGCGATCGCCCCTGAACAGGAGCCAGATTCCATGGTGGAAGCCTCGTTTTCAGAGGATATTCAGGTCATTAGCGGTGCGGATGTGGTGTTTACGCCTATGGAGTCTGGATCGGAGTGGTCTACCCTCGCTAAGGATGTGCTGACACCCGCCGCCGTTGAACATCTGGGGCGGGTTTTACGGGAGCAGTCGCCCTTGCCAGAATTGGTAACGCAGCAACTGTCTCAGCATCTCATCAGCATCTATCAGGACAAAGTGGCTGCCGTTGTCCAACGCCAGGGATTAGACGCGATCGACACCAGCCTGCCCCACTTCAAGCTAGGCAACGGTCGCAAAACAGGCACAGAGAAGAATTCGGCTGGCAACACCCGTACCCTAGAACTGGTCTTCGACCACGACAAAATTAAAAGCTACCTGCGCTCCTCCTTAGCTAAATTTTTTGATGAAACGGGCATTTGGGACGAGTTTTCCAAGGCCGTAGGCGCAAACGTCACCATTTGGATTATCGAAGAACTGGAAGCATCCATCGGTACACCTGCCCTCCAATCGTTACCCACGGAAGAACTACACCGCACGATCCATCAATCCATTCAGCACCTCTATTCCTCCAGTTTTCGCGATCGCATCGATTTGCTCAGCGACATCTACAGCCAGGACATTACCCAAAGCATCGTCGGCAGTTTTGGCTTGCCAAGTTGTACCCTCGAAGATATGGAAAAGCTGCTGGGATTGCGGCATCGCATAGCGTCCCGCGCGGCAAGTCACCTCGACTTTCCCAATGTGACGGTATTGCCCACCTCCATTCCAATCGCCAGCAGCATCCGTGCCCAGCTTCGCCCCGACCTATGGACAGAGGATGCCAACCGTGTCGCTGTTTTTCAGTACCGCAGCAAAAGCAATCCCCAGAATTACATCGAGCACTACATCACTAATCCCGGCGACATTGCCCTGCTCCCCTGGGAAGCGGCAGAGCAAATTATCAACAAATTTGGGTTTGATACGGTCAAGCTCCAACTGATCTTTGCGGCGCGAGCCATGGAGGAAGAGGAACCGTGGAAAACAACCTTCACCCTCCGCGCCACGGATATCATTAAGCTCCTCGGCTGGGATCGGAACCACAGCACGAACTTACCCGACAAACGCAATGCGATCGCCACTACGGCCTACGCGCTGTCCTGTTTGCTCGTAAAATCGGTCTGGATTGAGGGGTATGGTCGGCGTAAGGTGGATGCCAGTACGCCAATTGGACGCATGTGGGATGTGTTGATTGAACCCCACGGTCAGTTTGATTGGGTGACGGGGAAAATTGAGAAACCGGATGAGGTGTATATCACCGTCAGTCCCGGTCTATGGACAAAAAACTTTCTCAATCGTGCGGGCAGCAAAGCGAAGCAAGCCCTGCACCAGTTTGGCTATCTTGCGAAGGATATTCTGCGGATTGACCCGTACCATAATGAGTTAGCACTACGGCTTGCGATCCAGTTGACCTTGGATGCCCGAATTCGGGTTCGCAACCGCAACCCTTACGATTACCAGGT
>JACYMB010000369.1 GCA_015272205.1 Synechococcales cyanobacterium T60_A2020_003
CTTTGACGGTCGCCATTGTTTGAATCGCAAGGTCACTATAAAGAACTGACGCGCCGGGTTTGCCGCTCAACTCCTCGACCACCCACTGCCCCAGCACAGATTCTTCGATCCAGAAGGTGAGGCTTCCCCTAGCCTTCAATCCAGCGTTATACTCTGACCAGTTGCGGATGCGGTATTGAGGTTTCATGGCAGGTTTTATGTGTGATAACTGAAATTTACCATGCCTCTCCCGCCCGCAACCCCTCTTTCATGCAACAACGCCGTGTTTTTGAAAAAGATTGAATTATTGTCCCGATTCCCCTGGATTTGCTTGAGTAAGTGTAAAGAGCGGTGCTGTATGCCTAAAGGTCTGTCCAGCTCTTACGTCCCTATATAAGCCTCTTTGGCGGAGCGATCGCCCAGAGCGCTTAGAGAGGTGATCAACCCTGACATGGTTGCACCGATAGGGATTGAAGGGGGATAGCCCAAGGCTAACCGTTAGCGCATCAGCAGAGCAGATGCATAATGGTAGAGATACTGTTTTCCTACCTCTGCAGCGTGCCATGACGACGGCTAGTTCTGATTTGGCACAGCGGCGATCGCAACCAACCCTACTTCCAGAGTGATGCTCTGACGATCAGCAGTTGAGATGGTCTTGGCTCGAATTGAACCCTTTATCTTGCTGGTTTTGGTTATCGTGGATGGAGGTTCCCGTTCAGGACTTCCTTGTCGGAACTTACTGTCCCCTCGTCTTCTGTAGACTTAGGCAGCAGGAGTGCGATGCATGACACCCTCAAGCAGTAAAGGCAAGAAAGCAAAACTTCTAGTGGTTGATGACGAGCCGGACAACCTCGACTTGCTGTACCGAACCTTCTACCGCGAGTTTGAAGTCCTCAAGGCGGAGAGTGGCCCAGTTGCCCTCGACATCCTAGAACGGGAAAAGGGCAACATCGCTGTGATCATTTCGGATCAGCGGATGCCTAGCATGAGCGGAACCGAGTTTTTGAGTCTGACCGCGATTCAATATCCTGACATCATCCGGATTATTCTGACGGGCTATACTGATGTGGACGATCTGGTAGAAGCCATCAACACCGGGAAAGTCTTCAAATACGTCACAAAACCCTGGGATGACGATGAGCTGAAAATGGTGGTGCGGCAAGCGGTCGATACTCACGCCATCCTGCAGACACGAACCCGCGATCTGCAGCGCACCCTCCGTCAAGAATCGCTGCTGAACGCCATTACCAACACCATTCGGCAGGCGATGAATTATCGCCAAATTTTGCAAACCATCGTGGATACCGTTGGGCAAACCTTTGAGGTGGATTACTGCATCCTGCGCCCCTTTCAGGATAATCACATGGCGGATGAGCTGTGTGTCTATTCCCAGACGGGCGATCGCTCCCCAGAAACAGCCGCATTTTTGAACCTTGATGCGCTGATGCATACCATTGCGGAAGTGCATGAGATTCAAGTGGTAGATGACACCGCCGTTGACGATCGCACCGCCGCGATGACCCCCATCGGGCAAACGATTCGCCAAATCTATCAAACCGCAGATATTCAATCCGCTTTAACCGTTCCCCTCCTCTATCAGCATGAGTTGCTAGCGGTCATGGTGCTGTTCCAGCGGCATCAGCCTCGTCACTGGCGAGATGATGAAGTTCAGCTTGTGGTCACGGTCAGCGACCAGGCCGCCCTCTCCCTAGCCCAAGCCCGCACCTACGAGCAGATGACGCTATTGGCGCGACGGGAAGCGTTGGTGAATACGATTACGGCAGCCATCCGTTCCAGCCTCAATCCTCAAGACATCTTTGCGGCAATTACCCAACAGTTAGGACAAGCGCTGCGGGCTGATGGCTGTGCGCTCTCCCTATGGACGAAGGATGATGAGTACGTACAATGCGTGGGCTTGCACGATGCCACGGTGGGGGGTGCTGACGATGACGCGACGTTCACGACTAGTCATGAACGTTCCGATCCAGACTTTCATCGCCATCAGTTGCCCCAGTCCCAAGTTCCCATTGAGGGTAATCCGGTTCTGCAACAGCTTTTGCGAACTCAGGAACCCGTCGTCATTCACGATTTACACCAGCAGCCGGATAAAACCATTACCGATCTGCCGCTGCGATCGCCCGCCCGTGCCCTCCTGGTGGTACCGCTCATCTATGATGGCGAAATCATTGGCAGCATTTCTCTCCGGCAAACCCAAACGCCACGCCAGTGGTTAGCCGATGAGGTGAAGCTTGCCCAAGCCGTAGCCGTACAAGCAGCGATCGCGGTACAACAGGCGCGACTGTACCAAAAGACGCGACAGCAGGCCGAACAACTTCTAGAGCTAGATCGGCAGAAAAATGAATTTTTCCAGAATGTCTCCCACGAATTTCGCACGCCCCTGACCTTAACGATTGGTCCTCTGGAATCGGCGATCGCCCAGAAGCAGGGACTGTCCTATGACCAGTCCCAGATGGCGCTCCGCAATTCCCGCCGCCTGCTCCGCCTTGTGAATCAACTGCTGGACTTACAGAGACTCGATGCGGGTCGCATGCAGCCCCGCTTCCGGCCCTGTAATTTGCTGGATTTGGTGACCCAGATCGTAGAGTCCTTCCAGCACTATTGCGAACGCAAGCAAATTCATCTGACGACAGAACTAGAAGACTGTCCCCCCGTTTATTTAGACCTAGAGAAGTTCGATAAGGTGCTGTACAACCTGCTATCGAACGCAATGAAATTCACTGCTCCCAACGGCATGATTACCGTCACGCTGCAAGCAGCGGGCGATCATTGCTTGCTGCAAGTTAAAGATAGTGGTGTTGGGATTCGCCCGGATCAGATCCCGCACCTGTTTGAGCGGTTCCGCCAAGCCGATGGCTCGGCTAATCGCAAGTACGAAGGTAGTGGCCTAGGCTTAGCCCTCGTGAAAAAGCTGGTGGAGATGCACGGCGGCAAAGTGACGGTGGATTCCGTCTACGGCGAAGGCACCACCTTTACCATTTGGCTCCAGACCGGAACCGCTCATTTGCCCCCAGATCAAATCATTGAAGTGCCGTCTGAGATGGAGAGCAGTCGCAGTCATGTGGAGTTGGCAGACGTGGAGGTCGAGCAAGCTGCTGCAGAAGAGTGCCCCATTGCTCCAACCGTTCCAGATGTGCCCCCCAGTCATCAAAATGGGCATGCTGACCCTGGGCTGCTTCCCGCTGGGGTTTCCCAAGGCGCGATCGCCCGCATCCTGGTCGTGGATGATAATGCCGATCTCCGCAGCTACGTTTCCGGTATTTTGCAGCAGGCAGGCTATGACGTCCTGATTGCGCGGGATGGTTCCGAGGGCTTCCGGGTGGCCGAAACCCAACGTCCAAATCTAATTCTGACCGACTTAATGATGCCGCTGGTGTCCGGTCTGGAGATGATTCAGCGTATCCGGCAGCATGAGGGGCTGAAGGGGACGCCGATTGTCTTACTCACGGCTAAGGCCGATGAGGATACGCGCCTAGAAGGAGTAGAACAGGGGGCAGATGCTTACTTGTCGAAGCCGTTTAACGAGCGGGAGTTGCTGGCGGAAGTTCGAAATCTGCTGGCTCTGAAGGAAAATGAACGCCGCGTTGCGGAGTTAAATACGTATCTCACAGAGTCGGTTTTAAAGCGGTTTTTGCCGCCTAGCCTGGTTCAGAAAGCCGCACGGGGTGAGCTTTCTCTGGATTTACGCCCAGAACCGAAGCTTGTGACGGTGTTATTTAGCGATATCGTTGGGTTTACGCAATTGTCCAATACGCTGCGATCGCGCCGCGTTGCGGAGTTGCTGAATGAGTACCTCGCCGAAATGACCCATGCCATTTTCCAAAACGGGGGAACGGTGGATAAGTTTATGGGCGACGCAATTTTGGCGATTTTTGGTGCGCCGGAAGAGTTGCCCCCCAATGAACAGGTGCGGCGGGCGGTGGCCTCCGCCCATGCCATGTACGACGCCCTCGAAAAGCTGAACGAACGCTGGCGATCGCAAGGCATTACCCAAGACGTGAAATTCCGCTGTGGCATTCACCAGGGGACGGCGGTGGTGGGCATGTTTGGTAGCGCGGAACGTTCAGACTATACGGCCATTGGCCCCAGTGTGAATATTGCAGCGCGAATTCAGGAAGCGGCCGATCCCGACACGATTCTCGTATCTGCTGCTGTAGCCGATTATCTGGAATTAGGAGAAGACCCGATCACGAAGTTCCGTCCCTTGCAACTTAAAGGCATCGACGAAACGGTGCTGACCTTTGCTATTCGGGTTCATCCGGATGCGGAATCATCGTCAACGGAAGCCTCTAGCCAGCAGCACGCTTAGAAAACCGATAAATGAAACGCTGATCACCCAGTTGGGTGAGGTTGTTTCCACCGAAAACCGCCTACCGTGGAAACGCCCTGGGCGATCGGTCTCCCGCATCGAGTGGGTAGTTGTATGTAAGAGAAAGCTATGATGGCCGCTGAGTACGGTGTATTGCACGATGAGACCCAGGCAAGGGCGATGTCCCAGCTTGTGGCTCAATGTTTCTTGGCGAAACCGGAAGATTGTGACGAGTATCTAGACCGGATTGGTCGCGATCGCTTTCGGATTCTCTCCGATGGCAGTCAGGTTCGGGGTGGCCTTGCCCTGCTTCCAATGGCGCAGTGGTGGCACGGCAATCTGGTGCCTATGACTGGAATTGCCGCAGTGGGCGTTGCGCCAGAGTATCGAGGCTCGGGTACGGCGATCGCCCTCATCCGTCACATGCTTCGGGAACTGTACGATCAGCAAACCCCTCTATCGGTTCTCTATCCCGCGACTCAACGGCTGTATCGCAAAGCAGGGTATGAACAGGCGGGTAGTCAGTGCCGTTGGGAAGTGCCGCTCGCACAAATTCATATCCAGGAGCGATCCCTCCCCTGGTTTAGCCTTGAACCGACAGCGGAGATCCTTACCCCTCTCTATCGACAAAAGGCGCAAATCCATAACGGACACCTCGATCGGGCTTCCGCCATTTGGGTGGAAATTCTCCGAAGTAAACCGGAGGAGATGCTGCATGCCTACGGTGTGGGTGCGCCCGATTCCCCCCAGGGCTATCTTCTATTCACGCAGAAAGATAATCCCTCCGGCGCGACCCTCCACGTTCGAGACTGGGTAGCCTTAACGCCCGCCGCAGGACGTAGCCTCTGGAGCTTTGCCGCTAACCATCGGTCTCAGGTGCATCACCTTCGCGTTCCCGGTGGTCTGACCGATCCGCTGCTGCTGCTGCTGCCGGAGCAAACGGCACGACTCGCTTCTTCCATTAGTTGGATGCTCCGATTAGTCCATGTGCCCAGGGCGTTAGAACAACGAGGCTATCCTGCGCTCCTAGAAACGGAACTTCATTTGGAGATCCGGGATGAAGTGCTGCCCGAAAATCAGGGACGGTTTACGTTGGCGATCGCCCACGGTTCAGGCACAGTGACACCCGGTGGCTCAGGCGCACTGAAGATTGACATTCGCGGACTGAGTGCCCTGTATGCCGGACACGCAACGCCCTATGCGCTGCACCAGATCGGACTACTAGACGGAGATGGGGAAAGTTTGGCGATCGCGTCCCAAATCTTTGCTACATCGCCCGCGTGGATGCCCGATTTCTTTTGAGGGTGTGTCTAAACGGTGCAAGCCTAGGCGGGTGTGAACTTACGATAAGCCTAACTTCGGATAGTCGGCATTGGGACTGTAGCTCCCTATAATTGCGTTGGTCGTTGCATTTCTGTTGCGGTGGGTATTGGGATCTCTCAAGGCTGACCTAGGGCGATGCATCGGATCGGGACAGTTATTTTTTGAAAATTTCGTGGGATGGGACTTTCAAAACGTAATTTGGCCTGATTCCAGACCGACAGCACCATCCCAATAGAGCATCCGAATAGAGTGAATTGGGATGCGTGCTGAATGCCGCGTTTAAAAATTTCCTACCTGTATGAGTTCCAATTCGCCACAGTCGAAATCCCCTGCTAAACAACAGGCAACAACCGCCGAACGCCGGGGAATGAGCACCTTTGAGGGGGTGTTTACGCCTTCGATCCTGACCATTCTGGGCGTGATTATGTACCTCCGGTTTGGCTGGGTCGTCGGGAATGTCGGGCTGTTCAATACGCTCCTCATCGTCACCCTGGCTACCACCATTACGTTTCTGACCGGGCTTTCAATTTCGGCGATCGCCACCGATCGAGTGGTGCGCGTAGGAGGAGCGTACTACATGATTTCGCGATCGCTCGGCATCGAAACTGGCGGCGCGGTTGGCATTCCCCTCTACTTTGCCCAAGCCCTATCCGTTGCCCTGTACACCATCGGTTTTTCCGAGAGTCTGGTTGAAACCTTTCCCGCCCTGAACCTGAAGGGGGTTGCCATTATCAGCACCGTTGGCGTTGCGATCTTAGCCTTGACCTCTGCCAAAATTGCGATTCGGGCACAGTACGTGATCATGGCGGCGATCGCCCTTTCCCTGGTCTGTTTCATGCTCGGCTATCCAGTCTCGTCCGAGCCCCTAGGCTTGAAACTGCCGCCACCCAGCACAGAAAGTTTTTGGTCGGTGTTTGCTGTGTTCTTCCCAGCCGTTACGGGCATCATGGCAGGGGTCGGCATGTCCGGCGATTTGCGTAACCCTAGCCGTGCGATTCCCATGGGCACCCTCGCCGCCATTCTCACCGGATACATCATCTACATGCTGCTGCCTTCGTTCCTGGCCTTTCGTGCCGACAGCGAAACCCTGATCACGCAGCCCCTCGTGATGCAACAGATTTCAATTTGGGGGCCAGCCATTCTCTTGGGCGTTTGGGGGGCAACGCTGTCCAGTGCGATCGGCAGTATCCTCGGTGCGCCTCGTGTCATGCAAGCCTTGGCGCAGGATGGGATTTTGCCAGACTGGTTGCGCTGGTTGGGTAAGGGCAGTGGCCCCGACAATGAACCCCGTTTAGCGACGGTCGTCACCTTGGGGATCGCCCTAGTAGCAATTATTGCGGGGGAATTAAATCAGATTGCCCCGGTTTTAACCATGTTTTTCCTCACGACCTATCTCGTACTGAACATGACGGCAGGAATTGAGGGATTTCTGCAAAGCCCATCGTTCCGTCCTGCATTTAAGGTGCATTGGGCGTTGTCCTTGCTAGGGGCGATCGGCTGTTTGGCGGTAATGTTTTTGATTAATGCCGTGGCGACGGTCATTGCGGCTGTGGTTGTGCTCGCTATTTACCTCTGGCTAGAAAGGCGAGAGCTCCAGGGTGCCTGGGGCGATATTCGGCGCGGTCTTTGGATGGCGATCGCCCGCACGGCGATTTTTCAAATTTCCCACAGCGAACCGGATGCTAAAAACTGGCGACCCTATTTGCTGGTGTTGTCCGGTGCGCCCACCCGACGCTGGAATTTGATTGAGTTTGCGGCGGATCTTTCCCACAACCGCAGTTTGGTGACGATCGCCAGCATTTTGCCGGAACAGTCCTACGATGGCGCACGGCAGAATGCCTTGGAGTCCACAATTCAGGATTATCTCGAAAAACGGGGTATCCAAGCGGTAGTGCGTTTAATGCGGGCTACAAACCCGTTTCGGGGAGCGGTGCAGCTTGTGGAAGCCTACGGCATTGGTTCGCTGATTCCGAATACGGTACTGCTGGGAGCCAGTGAGGATCACCAGCGCCGCGACGAGTATTGTGAGATGATCGCCCAGATTCACCAGGCACAGCGCAGTGTCCTGATCCTACGAGATGAGCAGGGACAGGGCTTTGGTAACCATCGGCGGATCGACGTGTGGTGGGGAGGGGTGCAGGCGAACGGGAGTTTAATGCTGCTGTTGGCCTACCTGCTCCGCACCAGTCAGAACTGGCGCAATGCGACGATTCGGCTAAAGCTGGTGGTGACGAACGAGTCGGCAGTACAGGCCACGTTGATGAATTTGAAGACGATGGTGCAGGAGTTTCGCATTGGAGCCGTACCAGAGGTGCTGGTGTCGGGCGATCGCCCCTTTGCCGATATTTTGCATGAGTCGTCCCAGGATGCCGATCTGGTCTGTTTGGGAATGGCTACTCCGGGGGAGAATTTCACGCAGTACTACGAAAATCTCCAGCGCATGGCGAGGGATTTACCCCCGACGGTCTTTGTTCTAGCCGCAAAGGATATGCCCTTCTCAGACGTGTTGGCCGATTCGCGTTAGATCGCTGGTGAACCTGGGCGTTCCGGTATTGAGGTTCTACGGTAGGCTAGGCAAAAACGGTGGAAAACCATGACAGAGCGTTCCTATCATGTCCTCATCTACGGAGCGACAGGGTTTGTGGGTCGGCAAACGGTAGCGTACCTTGCGACCCATGCCCCTGAGGGTCTGCGATGGGCGATCGCCGGACGCAACCGCGCCAAATTGGAAGCGGTCAAAGCCCAGGTGGGGGAACGGGCTGAATCGGCAGCGATCCAGGTGGCCGACAGTCACGATCAGGCCGCTGTGGATGCGATAGTGGCGCAAACTCAGGTGGTTCTGAACACGGCAGGGCCGTTTGCGCTGTACGGGACACCGATTGTGGATGCCTGCGTGCGATCGTACACCCATTACGTAGACATCACAGGAGAAACGCCGTGGGTCAAGGATCTGATCCATCGCTACCATGCTCAGGCCGCAGCGGACGGAACCCGGATTATTCCCTTCTGCGGGTTTGATTCTATTCCATCGGATTTGGGAACCTACCTGGTGGTACGGCACATGCAGCGGGAGTTGGGTACTGATTGCACCCAGGTGAAGGCGTACTTTCAAGCCTATGGTGGCTTTAATGGGGGCACCCTGGCATCGGGATTCAATCCCTGCGGGTCGATTCCCCGCCGCTCTGCGGCGTAAAATGCCAGGA
>JACYMB010000370.1 GCA_015272205.1 Synechococcales cyanobacterium T60_A2020_003
GTACCTCAACTCACGCGCCTCTCATCCCGACGCTGACCTTTCAGGTACATCGCGGGGCTTCCCGTCTAAAAGCTAAACCGGGTTCATTCTACTGATACCATGCAGATCTAGAGACTATGCCTTGATCGAAGTACCTATGTCAGATACTGAACTATCCGATTTCATTCGCTGGACACCGGATGCCGAAGCAATGCTTAAACGCATTCCCTTCTTTGTGCGATCGCAAGCTCGCCAACGGGTTGAAGCCTTAGCTCGACGCTCAGGCGCAGAAATTATCACAGCCGAATTTGTGGAAAAAGTCCGCACTGAAATCGGTCAGTGACTGGCCTTAAATCTACATCCCAATCAGGGCAGCATCTAATGTTCCGGTTGATCGTCAATCAGGCCAATACCAGATAAGGGGCGGTAGGTGTAGTTCTGGCGCGGGGTTTTCTGAATATCTTCCTTAATGCTGTCTAAATCAATGTAGCGATCGGCCACGTTAATCAAGTTATCGCTCGTCATGGAACGCAAACTCACCACCTCAACCCGCACGCCCCGATAGCTCACGGCATCAACAGCATAAGCTAGATCGCCATCTCCGCTAACCAGAACCGCCGTGTCATACGAGCCCACTAACGCCATCATGTCTACGGCAATCTCAACATCTAGATTTGCCTTCTTTGACCCATCCGGCAGTTGCACGAGATCCTTGGAGATCACACGATAGCCATTGCGTCGCATCCACAATAAGAATCCCTGCTGTTTCTCATTGGTGCGATCGACACCAGTGTAGAAAAACGAACGCAGTAGCCTAGAACCCGCCGTTAAGCGACACAGTAGCTTTGTGTAGTCAATTTCAATGCCGAGTTGCAAGGCAGCGTAAAACAAATTCGAGCCATCAATAAAAATTGCAACTCGTCCCCTATTCTCTAGAACCTGCTCTGGCGTAAAGACAACGTCCTTTTCTATGTGATTGTACATGGATTTTTATACCTCTGTTTTTTATGAAATTGGTCATTTTTTTAACGCACATGAAAATGAGATTGAGAATTCCTCGTTTGAATGGCAGAGTTCAACCTACCGACGAGGAGGGTAGTTCAAGTTGACGAAACACAGGCTTAGGATCTCGGAGAGGTTGGAGGGCTGCTAAACATCCCCAGCGATCATGGCCTTCAAGGGAAGCATGGCTACTCGTAACCGGGTCGAAATCAATATCAAAACCGAGCTGATGATAGATTGCTGTACTCAAGGTCGGCACAATTGGAGACAGCCAATAGGCGGCAAGGCGAACTGATTCCAAAATGCTGTAGATTACCCGCTGTGCGTCCAACTCCTTGCCATCCTTAAACATCGACCACGGGGCTTCTTGGTCAATAAACTTATTCCCTGCTCGCGTTAGTTCCAAAATAACCTCACATGCCTGACTAAAGGCTAACGTTTCGTAGGCATGGTTGACGTCTTTGGGCAACAAAAGTCCTTTAGATTTCAAGACGTGGTCATCATCAAAATCGGCAGTAGAAACATCCGGAACGTTCCCATCGCAATACTTATGAGCGATTTTTAGCGTCCGGTTGAGCAAGTTTCCAAGGTTTTTGGCGAGGTCAGCATTGAGGAGTTCTACAAACCGTTCTTCGTTGAAGTCGCCATCTTTGCCAAACTCAATTCCCTTCAGGAAGTAGTACCGAACGGAATCTGCACCGTACTGGTCAACAAGCTGCACCGGATCAATGGTATTTCCTAGGCTTTTGCCCATTTTGTGCCCATCTTTGGTTAGGAAACCATGACCAAACACAAATCCAGGCATCGGCAACCCGGCAGACATCAGCATGGCCGGCCAGTAAACGGCATGGAATCGGAGAATGTCCTTACCAATCAAGTGGATATTGATCGGCCACCACTTTGCGGTAGCATTCCCTAGGGTGGGTTCTTCGTCTGGTTCTAGTAGCGCGGTCACGTATCCTAGTAGGGCATCGAACCAAACGTAGAGGGTGTGGGTCGGATCGGTGGGAACTGGAAATCCCCAGTCTAAGTTTACCCGCGAGATCGAAAAATCTTGCAGACCTCGTTCTACAAAGCTCAAGACTTCATTGCGCCGAGTCTCAGGCTGGATAAAGTTGGGCTGGCTTGCGTACAGAGCCATCAATTTATCTTGATACTTGGAAAGCCGGAAAAAGTAGTTCTCCTCATCGCGCCACTCTACTTTGCGGTTTGTATGGATGGGACAATGCTTGTCTTCCAGGAGATCACGTTCTTCCTTGAACTCTTCACAGGACACGCAGTACCAGCCCTTTTGCTGCCCTAAGTAAATATCTCCGGCATCCCAAACCCGCTGAAAAAATTCGCGCACGATCGCTTCGTGTTTGGGTGCTGTTGTCCGGCTGAAGCGATCGTATTGAATGTTGAGTTTTTCCCAAAGGGCTTTAAAGCCATCGGAAACGAGGTCACAATGCTCTTGAGGATCGCGCCCAAGGGCTTCGGCAGTGCGCTGAATTTTTTGCCCATGTTCGTCTGTGCCCGTAATCATCAGTACAGACCGTCCACGAAGACGGTAGTAACGGGCGATCGCATCGGCAGCCATCGTGGTGTAAGCGCTACCAATGTGTGGTAAATCGTTTACGTAATAAAGCGGTGTGGTAATGGAAAATGTGGCTGGATTTGAATGACTGGAATTCATGGAGTAAGGATTTAACGAGACGCGCCCAAACAAAGGTTCAACGGCCATTGAAGTGCGCTAGGAAAAACGGGGTAAAAAAGTTGAGATCTATAAGCGTCGATGTGCTGGCTGCTACGTTGATGTAGCTCCTAAAGGCTGCCAACCCAAAATCCTAATCACTATAAGCTGTAATAATTATGACTCTGGAAAGGTATTGCACATCGCATTTACTGGAATCTCCTAAATATTGAACTCAGTAACGCTGATTTCAGCTTCGGAGTCTTAATGCTATGGAAATATTAATAATATCAAATATGCGAGATACAAAGCTTAATATTTCCTGATGGTCAGAGGTGCTTCTTTAGTCCCAACTCCGGTTTTGCCTGCAATGACGGACAAGCTAGGATCACCCTAAGCAACCAGGACGGTGTGACGTTATCCATGGGGAAATCCCAGCATCATAAAAAATGCCTTAACCCTCTCCCTTGGTTAAGGCATGATGTCGTCAGGATCTGCTCTAAAAAGGCTTCTAAAGCAGGTCTAATCCTGGCATAACGGTTAGACACTTTCATAGTGCCAGCTAAATGTGCAGTTTTCGTGGACGCTAGCTTAAACCTTACCGACTCAGTTGGAGGCTGCCCTGGCTGACGGCTTCCGCGAGCGATCGCAGCAAGGTTTTGGTTGTTTCAAAATCCACGCAGGCATCCGTAATGCTCTGACCGTAGGTCAACTGGCAGAGATCATCGGGAATCGACTGATTCCCTGCCACTAAATGACTTTCGATCATCACGCCCAGTAAATGCTTTGACCCAGCTCGTAACTGTTCCGCAACACTCGCGAGGGAATCCGCCTGTTTCCGATAGTCTTTGTTAGAGTTGCCGTGGCTGCAGTCCACCATCACCCGTGAATTCAATCCCAAACTGCTCAGTTTACTAGCCGCAGCCTGGACGTGTTCAGCGCTGTAGTTTGGCCCCGCACTGCCCCCCCGTAGAACCAAGTGTCCGTCTGGGTTGCCGGTGGTCGTGACGATACTGGCTAACCCTTGGTGATTGATGCCTAAGAAGTGGTGGGGCTGACTGGCGGCTAGCATCGCGTTCGCGGCAATGTGGAGGCTGCCATCGGTGCCATTCTTATAACCAATCGGCATGGATAGACCGGAGGCCATTTCGCGGTGGGTTTGGCTTTCGGTGGTGCGGGCACCGATCGCCGTCCAAGAAATGACGTCGGCAATGTATTGGGGAATGATCGGATCGAGCAGTTCCGTGGCGGCGGGTAAACCCAGGTGGGTGAGATCCAGCAATAGCTTCCGGGCGAGGCGCAGTCCGGTGTTAATGTCGTAGCTGCCATCGAGATGGGGGTCATTGATCAGCCCTTTCCAGCCCACTGTCGTTCGGGGCTTTTCGAAGTAGACCCGCATCACGATCTCCAACCGATCGGATAGCTCTTCCCGCAACGCGATTAACTGTTGGCCGTACTCATAGGCCGCCTTGACATCATGAACCGAGCATGGACCTACAATCACCAGCAGGCGCGGATCTTCGTCGCGGAGGATATTACGAATGCGATCGCGCGTTTCGGAAATTAACGTAGCAGCCGTTTCCGTAATTGGAAGCTCATGGTGCAGGGTTGAAGGACTAATCAACGGGCGAGTTTCAACAACGTGCAGATCATACGTTTTATGCATGGCGGGTCTAGCGTATACGGTGTTTGGATAAAAACAGAGGTGTAAGAGAAGAACCTACATTCCTATTGTGAAGACGGATCGGAGATTTGGAGATCAAGACTCAATCCGCATCCCAACATAGTATTGGTTGATACGGTTCAACGCAATTCACCCCACGGGTGAACCTTTCGTTACGAATTGCCAACAATTTCTCGATCGCCATCCTTGATCTGATCGATGCCCTGATCCAACCTGCCCTAAGCCTGCAATGGGGAGCATCCCACATGTGCAAATTTATCAATGTCTGGAGTGCGGGTATCTTGCCCGCAAGCGGGACGCTCGCACTACCCGTACAAAATTGGGATGCTCCCCTGCAATGGGGTAGTTCTCTTAGCAGTCTGTTGCCAAATATGCCAAAAAGCTTAAAACATTATATTTTCTCCTTTTGAAATCGTTGATTTTTGGGAAGATACGACTAGATTCAGAACTTTCTAGTCACATTTCTTAATATAGGGTGGTTTTACCCGTCCTAATAGCCCCTAGATGATTTGATAGTGCGGCACGGTATTTAGGAGAAACGAATGAGCTACACCGCAACACCAGCTAAGGTCAGCGCTGGTTTTTCGTTAGTGGCACCCCTCTCCGGACACATCATTCCCATTGAACAGGTTCCCGACCCCGTCTTTGCTGAAAAGATGGTCGGGGATGGGATTTCGATTGATCCGACGAGTCAGGTGTTGCTTGCGCCCTGTGATGGCGACGTGATTCAACTGCATCCGGCCTGTCATGCCGTGACCGTGCAAACGGTGGATGGCTTGGAAGTCTTGATGCACATTGGTCTAGATACGGTCGAACTGCACGGTAAAGGATTCACTGCCCGTGTTAAAGAAGGCGATCGCGTCAAGCTGGGTGATCCGTTAATTGAATTTGATGCCGACTTTGTGGCTCTCCGCGCCCGCAGTTTGCTCACCCAGATTGTGATTACGAACAGCGATCGCGTCGCTCGATTCACGCCGCTGACGGGTAACGTGGTGGCGGGGCAGGACGTGGTGCTGGAACTGACCCTGGGAATTCCCGAAGCAGAGGAAGGTCCGGATCAGGGGGGAGAGGAGGTAGTCTCCGAAGCAATTACGATCGCCAATCCTGCTGGACTCCATGCGCGACCTGCGGCAGTGCTGGCGAATTTAGCAAAAAAATATAAGTCCGATATTTCGATTCATCGGGGAGCCGATCAAGCTAACGCTAAAAGCGTCATTGCCGTGATGGGTCTCCAGATCGGGAACGGGGATGTAGTGACTCTTCAGGCAACAGGCGCAGACGCATCGGAGGCGGTGCTAAAGCTGACTGAGGCCATCCGCGACGGGTTAGGAGAAGCAGGAAAAGCCCCCGCCCCTGCCCCCGCCAGCATTGCCCAGTCGGATCTCAATGCGCCGCCCCCTCGACCTCGCTCCGTCGATCCAAACTTGATTTTGGGGGCTTCGGCGTCTCCGGGCGTAGCGGTTGGCCATGTGCAGCACGTTCGCCAAATTGATATTCAGGTTCATGAAACGGGCGATCGCCCCGAAGTGGAGCGCCGCAAATTAGAACACGCTATCGACCAAGCCAAGCTAGAGGTGGAAGCGCTCCGAGCCAAGGTTCACGGACAGGGTGACCCCAGTAAGGCCGCTATCTTTGCCGCTCATCAGGAATTGCTGGAAGATCCGGGGCTGATGGACATGGCACTGAGCGCCATCGATAAGGGCAAGAGCGCTGAATTTTCCTGGAAGCAAACCTACACCGCCCAAGCCAAGCAGTTGGCAGGGTTGCAAAATGAGCTACTGGCACAACGGGCGAACGATGTGCGCGATGTCGGGATGCGGGTGTTGCGAATCCTGACGGGCGTTGTCGCTACCGTGCCCACCTATCCCGAAAACACGATTCTAGTCGCTGAAGATCTCATACCTTCCGATATGGCAAACCTAGATCGGGCGAAGGTGGTGGGCTTCTGTACCCTGGCGGGTGGAGCCACCTCCCATGTGGCGATCTTGGCACGTTCTATGGGCATTCCCGCGATCGCCGGAACGGAACCGAGCGTGATGGATCTGCCCGACGGCACCCCCGTAATTCTGGATGGCAGCAAAGGAACCCTACGCCTGAATGCCACAGCGGAAGAGTTAGAGACGGTACGAATGCGGATCGCCCGCCAAAAGGCCAAGCGAGATGCCGATCTGCGTGTGGCCGATCAACCAGCGGTGACAACCGATGGTCAACGCATCGAAGTCGTCGCCAACATTGGAGGCATCAAAGATGCCGAGGAAGCGATGCCCCTGGGCGCAGAGGGCGTCGGTCTACTCCGTACCGAATTCATCTTTATGGATCGCGCCAGTGCGCCCACGGAGGATGAACAAACCGCCATCTACCGCAGCATTTTGGAAGTGCTAGGGCGCGATCGCCCCATGATTCTCCGCACCCTGGATGTCGGCGGTGACAAGCCCTTAACCTACCTGCCGATTCCCCACGAGGAAAATCCATTCCTGGGCGAACGAGGAGTCCGGATTGGGTTCGATCGCCCCGATATTCTGCGAACTCAGCTTCGAGCGGTGCTGCGGGCATCCACGGCAGGCAAACTGCGGGTGATGTTCCCCATGATTGGGCGCATGGAAGAAATCCGCATGGTGAAAGGCATGCTGGATGAAGAACGGCTCAAACTGGGAGCCGATCCCATCGAAGTCGGCATCATGATCGAGATTCCCGCCGCTGCGGTTATGGCGGAGCAGTTCGCGAAGGAAGTGGACTTCTTCTCGGTGGGAACTAATGATCTGACTCAGTACACCCTGGCGATGGATCGCGGACATCCCAAGCTTGCCCCCTACGTGGACGGTCTCAATCCTGCCGTGCTGCGCCTGATTCACCAAGCGGTGGAAGGGGCAAGTCATCATGGCAAGTGGGTCGGTGTGTGCGGTGGTATTGCCAGTGATCCCCAGGCTGTCCCCATCCTGATCGGCTTAGGGGTGCGGGAGCTAAGCGTGAGTGTATCGGTGATTCCCAGTATTAAGGCTCAGGTGCGATCGCTCTCCTTTACTCATTGTCAGGAACTTGCCGCCAAAGCCCTGGCACTGGAAACAGCCGCCGAGGTGCGTGCTCTTGTCTCTGTAGAGGATTGACGCCAGATTGTACGGGCGGTTTAGCCGATAAATCTTGCTGAGCTCGACTTTATCCAATCAGGCGGCATGGCAGAGTAACTCGGTCCAGGTGTCGA
>JACYMB010000371.1 GCA_015272205.1 Synechococcales cyanobacterium T60_A2020_003
ACTCAAAACTGAGCATTTCTCCTGCGGAGACGCTGCGCGAACAAAACTCAGAATTAGTACGATACGAACTAACGGTTGCTCCTATTCTCCCAAACGAAAGGCAAATCCTCGAAAGTGCGATCGCCCTAAGCTCGTTTTCGCGCCAGTGTCAAGCCATCGGCAATGGGCACAAGGCTAAGGTCAATCCGCTCATCAGCGTAAAGTTTGGCATTCAGGGCGCGAATATTGTTCGTTCGGTTGTCCATTTCCTGGGGATCCGCGACCCGCCCCGACCACAGCACATTGTCAATCGCGATTAATCCCCCAGGACGTACCAACTGGAGCGATCGCTCGTAGTAATCGTCATAGCCGGACTTATCCGCATCAATGAAAGCAAAATCGAACTGGTTGGACTGTCCCTCCGCGATGAGCTGATCTAGTGTTTTAACGGCAGGCGCGATCCGGAGATCAATTTTGTGAGCCACACCCGCCCGTTCCCAATAGCGACGGGCAATCGCCGTATAGTCTTCGCTAACATCACAGGCTATTATCTGTCCATCGGGTGGCAGGGCTAGGGCAACCACTAAGGAACTATAGCCTGTAAAAACGCCAATTTCCAAAGTCTTCTTGGCACCGATCAGCTTGACCAGCATTGCCATGAATTGCCCCTGCTCCGGTGCAATCTGCATCTGACGCATAGGATGGTGGGTCGTTTCCTCCCGAAGTTGACGCAAAACCTCCGGTTCGCGCACGGAAACAGACAGAAGGTAATCATAAAGGCGATCATCCACGGTCAGCGTTTTGTTAGACATAGATTCCCGATTCCCGAACAAGAAATAGCACCTGTTTTTCTACGATACGTCACTACACGCATGAATTTCTCCGGGTTGGTTGCTAAACAGCGTTTTTCTGAGAGACGAGGATCTGTCCTAGTCCTGGATCAGACCAACAGCATTCTCCTTTGCGGGTAAGAGATCATGTAACCCTCGGCGATCGCGTCCTAGCACGGCCAATCCCAGCAAAAGACCAAATTCAATCACCAGAATCGAAAGAAACATCATAAATGGCTTTCTCGGTTTTTAAGGAAAACTTTTAAGTGATTGTGTTCTCCATACCTTACATTCAGTACAGGTGTAGCAGGTTCGCTCCATTGGGTTGTTGAATATGAGTGTGGTATGGGAAACAAACGATTAGCGATGGGAATGACGCAGGTTGTACAGCGGGCGATCGCCATTGGCATCACAGTAGCTTGCGGCGGCCTGGTAGAGGTACTCAAAACGACCCCGGCCCAGGGTGCTGAAGAAATTCGGATTATCCTGCGTGGGCCTCTAGCTGTTTCGGTTTCAGTTGAGTCCCTAGAGAACCTAGCCGAAACCGGGGAAATCCCGCCAGAACTGCGTGCCTATAGCCGATTTTTCAATGATGGAGCTTTTGATGCTGCTCAGAGAGAGCTGCAACGACGATTTAATATTGATGTCGTAACCGCTAGCCGTCTTACCTATTCACCCCTCGGACGAGATGTGATTGCTCAGGCGGGGGAATATATTCGAACCGCTCCGAATATCAACGGATTCTACGGCATTCGTGCCGCTGTGATTAACGCTGCCGCCAAAAATACGAACGAAGCGGGATGGACGCTCATTGATGTGCTCAACGAGTTTCCGACGGAGACAATCGAAATCAAGGTTGGGGACATCTTGAGCTATTGGAAATGGTTTAGAGCCTATCTAAACTACGACCAAGCCATGATAGATGCCATTCAAACCGTTGCTAACCAAGAGGCGATCGCCCAAACCACCATCCAGCCTGCTGAACTTCCCAACCTTAGCCAACCGGGAACCGTTGAGTTTGAACAGAAAACGATTACCGTTACGAACCCAGTTCTCCGGCAGTCGGCTCAGGGATTGACGGTGAATTACGACTACGACGTCGATGTCTATGTGCCGCAAGGATTGAGTCAGCCTGCACCGATCGTGATGATTTCCCACGGATTTGGTTCCCGCAAAGAAAACTTTTTATTGTTAGCGGAACACCTGGCTTCTCATGGCTTTGTGGTCATGATTCCCGATCACGTGGGTAGCGATCTGACCTATCGACAGAACTATTTGCGCGGTGGACTTAGTACGCTGCTCAATCCCAGCGAATTTTTAGCCCGTCCCCAAGAGATCTCTTTCTTAATCGACGAGCTTGAACGTCTCGTTGCAACCAATTCAGACTGGGCATCGGTTCTCGATCTGAATGAAATTGGCGTAATGGGCGATTCCTTTGGTGCAACGACCGTTTACTCCCTGGCAGGAGCCGAATTCAACTTTAATCGGCTTGCAGAGCAGTGCCAGAATCCTAATCGATTGCTCAACTTTGCAATGTATATCCAGTGCCGAGCCGAGTTCCTGCCCAACACTCAGTACGACCTCAAAGACGATCGTATTCGTGCAGCAATCATCACCCACGGGCTGGGATACGGACTCTTTGGGCCAGAAGAACTTGCCAATATTGAGATTCCCTTCCTCATGGTGGCGGGCAGCAACGATCTGGTCGCGCCCGTGGAGACGGAACAGTTCTATCCCTTTATGTGGTTAGGCAGCCCCACGAAATATCTAGCCTTACTCACCCGTGGCACCCACTTTTCTACTAAACCGGAAGGAGCCGCGGGTGCTAGCGTCTTTCCAGCCTTCCTGCGGGGTGAAAATGCCGAGTTTGGTCAAGCCTATGCCCGTGCCCTAACCGTGGCCTTTTGGAATCGTTACCTTCGAGGCGATGCCAGCTACGACCCCTATTTAACAGCAGCTTACGGTCATTACCTGAGCGCAGATACGCCAATGGCGCTAGACATTATCCAATCTCTCACGGCGGACGAGATTGAAACAGCCTACGGCGATCGCCCCTTTATTCCCATTGAGCAAGCCTCTCCTTCAGCTATTGCGGAAGAAAAGCCTCCATCGGTGTTGGCGGATATTGCGGAGCGTGATATTTTGCGGGTCGCATTGCGGCGCAATGCTCCCCCCTTTGGCTTCCTCAACACCAACGATCAATGGGATGGTTATTGCGTAGATTTTGTAAATGGACTGCGATCGCACCTCGAACAGCAGTTAAGCAGCGATGTGGCGATCGAGATCGTAGAACTTCCCTCGACGTTAGAGAATCGGTTTGATCTGGTGCGGGATGGTGATGTGCATTTGGAATGTGGCCCGAATACGATTCGTCCAGTGGACGGAGTATCGTTTTCTCAGCCGATCTTTGTCGCCGCAACGGCGTTGTTGCATGAAAGAGGGGTTACGGGCGGGAGAGGCATGGTAAATTTCAGTTACCACACATAAAACCTGCCATGAAACCTCAATACCGCATCCGCAACTGGTCAGAGTATAACGCTGGAATGAACTACCCCGCCGCAAGCGGACGGGGTATCAGAATCAAAAAAGAGCAAGTTGCTCATCTCGGTGCAACTGGAGATACTCATTGCCTTGATTCTTGACGTACTTGGCAATCATTCCTTCATCTCCATGCTGGCCTACCGTACTCGCAAAGGGCGTTGTTGCATGAAAGAGGGGTTGCGGGCAGGAGAGGCATGGTAAATTTCAGT
>JACYMB010000372.1 GCA_015272205.1 Synechococcales cyanobacterium T60_A2020_003
ATCGGAGGGAAATTTGGAGAACGAACGCCACTGGTTGCATCCCATTTCAAACAGATGGACAGGAGGCTGATCGAGCAATCCGGAATCTATGTCTTTGAGGATGTGATCAAACCAGCGGATTTGCACCTGATCTATGGGGCTATTGGCATTTGCACCAAAGTCTATGGCTCCCACCTTTCGTCCCCAAGGGATATGCGCCCATGGCCCTACCCAAAGATGCTGCGGATGGGAACTGCGATCACTCAACGCCTGATAGAGCTTGATCGTGCCGCGAAGATGGGTATCAAACCAGCCACCAATATGGAGCATCGGCAGATCTATTTGACCAATATAGGTTTTGGGCGATCGCGCTATCCAGTAGGGATCAGTAGGGTTGGAACGGTTTAACCAGTCGTGGTAGAAAGAGTCTGGGGCGTATTGGTTGAGCAGTTCACAGGTGGCGTTGATTGGATCGGCGATCGCCAGTCGATGGGCTTCGGCATAGAGAGACTGATAGGCATCTTCATTGCCTTGGCGTCGTGCTGTTTCTGCCGCGAGTTGCAGCGCCCAGGCTTGATTGCCAAAGAGACAAAAGGCATCGCCTTCATAGGCCCAATCCGCATAGAGATCGTAGGCTACCATTGCAGGACAGATCGTTTTAAGCGCGGGCGGTTGTCCGGCAGCGGCAAAGAGTTGGGTCATGCCCTGGTAGGAAAAGCCATACATACCTACATCTCCCGTACTGCCCGGAAGCTGCGCTGCCCAATTCACCGTATCTACGCCATCGTTGATTTCATGGGCAAAGAGATCAAATTCTCCCTCAGACGTACCCCGTCCCCGCACATCCTGAATCACAACGATGTATCCCTGAGCCGCATACCACTGGGGATGAGCATAGGTAACCGTAGACGCGATCGCCCGTCCGTAGGGTTGCCGCATCAAGAGAACAGGAAACGTCCCCTCCGCATCGGGATAATAGACATCCGCATCCAACCGGATCCCATCACGAGTCATCAATGATTCCGTCTGCTTCAACCGAACAGGCAACACCGCTTCACCTCCCTTTACCATCACCCCATCACTCTATTACTCCTCCACCTCTTCACCTCTTCACCTCTTCACCCCAATCCCCCAACCCGATCCAACGACCAAAACCGGAACACCGCATGGCCGATAATGTTCTGCGTCGGCAAAAATCCCCAGACATGGGAGTCGTTGCTGTTGTTGCGATTGTCGCCCAGGACAAAGATGAACCCTTCAGGCACTTGCACCCTGGGGATGATGTACTGCGGTGGCTCGGCCGTGTAGGGTTCTTGCAAGGGTTGCCCGTTTACGAATACCGTACCGTCGTGCACTTCCACCTGTTGCCCTTCGGTGGCAATTATCCGTTTAATAAAGACCTGATCGGGTCGATATCCTTGTACTTGGAGCTGCTGGGGCGGTTCAAATACGACAATATCGCCAGGATGAGGCGGATGAAATCGATAGGACACTTTCTCGATCACGAGGCGATCGCCAATGTGCAAGGTCGGGAACATCGAATCCGAGGGAATATAGCGCGGCTCGGCAATAAAGATTCGCAACACGATCGCCAGGACAACGGCGATCGCCAACGAAATCAGGTTTGAACGGTAACCTGAGCGAGATGCCTCTGAATCGGACGATAGCTGATTAGCTTGAGACTGTGGCTCATTGGAGCTAGAGGTTGGAGAATCGGTAGGGGATGAATCTGAAGACGGACGGGACATAGGCAAACATGGCAGCAGATCGCTGTCCTAGAATTAAAACAACGAACGGGCAAAACAACGAACGGGAGACGAAGAAATGACTCTAGATGCATGGTACATCGTTAAGCAACCGGACGGCCATTGCGAAATTATGGCCGTGGCGGCGGATGCGGATGCCCCGACTGCACCAGAAACCTGGGGGCCGTTTAATTCTCAAGGAGAGGCGATCGCCCGTCGCGTCGGCTTGATCAGAGCAGGAAAATGCCAACCCCAGTAATTGAAGTTCATCCAAAAACAAGTCGCTGCGCAGTCTCCCTACGCAACGACCTGTTCACAGCCAAATTGGAGTATTGCGTTGGTTAACGCTGGGCAATACTGGGATTCGCCAATACCTCTAATGCTTTCTCAAACTGAGGATCGGCTTCAGTTCCAATCAGGGTGCGATCGAGGGATAGCTCCTCACGCTGGGCTTCGGTTAGCTCTAGAACAACGTCCGGGGCAATGCCTTCATGGTTAATATCCCGACCGCTGGGGGTTAAATATTTCGCTACGGTAATCGCGACCCCTGAACCGTCACCCAGGCCACGAACGGACTGCACCAAGCCCTTACCAAAGGTTTGAGTGCCAATCAGAACGGCTCGACCATTATCTTGCAGCGCACCCGACAGGATTTCACTCGCGCTAGCCGATCCGCCATCAACTAACACCACCAATGGCTTATCGGTCAGGGCTGTACCATTGGCCGACTCCCGATCTGAGATGCCTTGGCGATCGACGGTGGAGACAATCGTACCGTCTTCAATCCACATCCGGGCGATTTCAATACTGGCGTGAAGCAAACCACCGGGATTAGAGCGCAAATCTAATACGTAGCCCGTCACATTGTCTGCTTCTAGGTCTTCAATCGCTTCTTGCATTTCCTGGGAGGCGTTGGCGCTGAATTGGGTCAGACGAATGTACCCCACTGGGCCGTTGGGCGACTCTTGAACACTGTACCGTACCGGATGAATTTCGATGCGATCGCGCTGGAGTAGAAAATCGAGTTCCTTATCGCTGCGGCGCACTGTTAGGGTGACTTCAGACCCCACAGGCCCCCGAATCAGGTTGACGGCTTCGTTGACATCCATACCTTCGGTGGTCTGACCATCGATTTTGACGATCACATCCTGCGCCAAAATTCCGGCCTCAAACGCGGGCGTATCTTCGATGGGCGATACGACGATCAGTTCGTTGGTTTCTTCGTCCTGGCTGAGCTGAATACCGACCCCGGTTAGTTCTCCAGAGGTGTCAATTTGCATATCCTGGAATTCGCTAGGATCCATGAACCGCGTATAGGGGTCGTCTAGCTGCTCTAGCATTTCGCGGATGGCGACGTAGGCATCTTCGCGGCTTTGGTAGGAGCGTCCCAAGTACTCTTGGCGTACAGCTTGCCAATCGACCTGGTTAAATGTGGCGTCAACGTAGGTGCGATCGATCAGTTGCCAAACTTCGTCAATCAGCTCCTTCGGGCTTTCCTGGAAGAAGGCTTGTCCCCGTGACAGGTGCAATCCTGCACCCGTCAGCGTGACTGCCGTGACCGCAACTGCCGTCGTACCAAGAACAAGCCCACGTTTTGTTATGACCATGCTGCAAACCCAACTGGAAAAAAAATCAACAGGGTACGCCCAATTTAGCACAGGCAATCGGAAACGAGTATGGAAGCCCAGGCTTCAAATAGGGCAAACGCATAAAAATAGGGCATAGGCTGAAGGCAGTAAACCAGTTGCTGAGGAAACTACGATGAGCCAGCCCAACGATGGGAGCATTCTGACTCA
>JACYMB010000373.1 GCA_015272205.1 Synechococcales cyanobacterium T60_A2020_003
AGCATCGGTTTCCCCATACACATACAGATCGCGACTGGCTTCTAGGTTAAGCCGTGTTCGTTGACGAAGCGCTTCCAAGGGAACAGATACTGATCCTAAAATGCGCTTTTGTCTGAACGCTTGGAGCGATCGCACATCCAGGATGGTTAGAGCGGGTTCACCCCAATCTAGACGGCTTTTTAGCTCATGAACGCTGGCCTGCTCATGAAATTCGGGAGGGATCGGAACAGGCGTTTTGCTAACGACATTCAAAACCTTGTCTTTTGCGTTACCGATCGTGTTCTGCATGTCAATCATAAAATCAAATCAAATGTGCCTGTATTGCGTCTCTTGCACCCTAGCAATCGCCCATAACAATCAGGCTCTATCGCCTGGGAGAATAGACGCAAATACCTTCCTTCCGGCTGAACCTCAGGGGAGCTAACGATGTTTTTACTCATCACAATGGCATAGCATAAGCCCGATAGTACCAGTAAAAACCTGCACCGCCTACCAGGGCAGCGCAGGGTAAAATCTGGTTTTCAGCTTTGTTGAGTTAACGGCCTTCTTAAACCCGTTCTTCCTACGTCCTGCCTTACTGAGGCAATTCAGTCAGTTGATCACTGATCGTGGTGCGACCCACCTGGGTGGGAGGAGCATTGCGCTCGGCCAGGATCGCAGGTTCTAGCGCTTCGATCGCTTGAACATACTGGGGATCGGCCAGCGTAGCGAGTAAGTCTGGATTGGTCGATAAGCGCTGACGATCGGTCGCGGTCAGTGAAATTGGAATATCAGGCGTAATACCAAGGTGGCTAATGTCCGTTCCATTCGGGGTGTAGTAGTGAGCCACCGTAACGGCAATGCCAGCCCCATCCGTCAACGAGTGAACAGACTGAACTAATGCCTTGCCATAGGTTTGCGTCCCAACAACCACAGCGCGATCGTTGTCCATTAAGGCTCCAGTCAAAATCTCGCTGGAGCTTGCAGAGCGGTTATCTACCAATACAACCAGGGGTTTTTGAGTCAATGCGGTATGGGTGGCCTTCACTTCTTCGCTCGCATTATCCCGATCGACGGTTCGCACAATGGAACCCGAATCGATCCACATCCGCGAAATATCGATACTAGCTTGCAGAAGTCCGCCTGGGTTGCCTCGCAAATCGAGAACAAATCCGTCAACGTTTTGGTTGGAGAGATCTTGGATCGCTTGCCGCATTTGATCGGCGGCGTGGGAGCTGAATTCCCGGAGCTGGATATAGCCAATCTGATATCCATCATCGGACTGTACTCGGTAGCTGACGGACGGCAGTTCAATGCGTTGGCGAACAAGAGTCACCTCAAAAATGTCCTCACCCCGTCCGATTTGCAAATCAACGGACGTTCCTAATTCACCGCGAATGCGATCGGAGGCATCTTGAACGGTCATTCCCTCTGTAGATTGACCATCGATTTGCAAGATGCGATCGCCTGCTTGGAGGTTTGCCGCACTGGCGGGTGAATTAGGGATGGGTTCAACTACGCTTAAAACTTGAGTCTGGGGATCCACCTGAAGTTTGATACCCACCCCGGACAGTTCACCAGAAGTTTGATTCAGCAGCGCTTGATAGTCGCTGGGAGCCATGAAACGAGTGTAGGGATCGTCAAGCTCAGCCAACGCTGCGCGAAGGGCTTCATAGGCGTCTTCTTTGGATGCATAGTCCTGGCTCAGTAGATCTAAACGTACTGTTTGCCAATCGACACCGTTAAACGTGGTATCGACGTATTCTTGGTTTACGATTTGCCAGGCTTCATCTAGGGTTGCCTTATAACTATCGTGAAACGATGCCTGTACCGCAGAGGCATAACCAAGTTCAAGAAATGCTGTCCCAGCAGCAATTACCCCGCTAAACGTAGCGCTTCTAAGCAACCGACTAGAGAATCTACCGTATTTTGTCATCTTCTTACAGCCCTGAAAGGTTGACGTGTAGGCTGATGCACCACCCTGAACGTATAAATACCTGGGTATATTGTGCTCATTGGCGAAATATTTCCACTAGGATATCCAGATGCTCACTACCCTCTAAGAAGGCGTGTGCCAGTTTTAGGCAACATCTGGAACTGTCCGAGGTGAAGCGCATTTCGTCTATTGTGCCACTGTTTTTATTTTAAAAACCGCTGTAAACGATTTGTAAAATTCCGGGCTGGTGGGGCTGTCCGATTACCCATCCGTACATTGACTGGAGATCAGACACCGAACGAGTGGGGATGGCTTGACTTGCAAGCACGTTTACCTGTTTGAGCATTTCTGCAAGCTCAGGGTGTTGTCCAATCGTTTGGAACGCAGGATATGGACAATCTGTCCAAAAGGTTTGCAGAATCTTAGCATCTGCCGTGTCTGTTGAGGCTTTCTCCAACAGGGTCAACAGCATAGATAAACGGTACTTTTTGCGCGATCGCAACGGAATCTCCGCGATGGTATCTAGGTGCTGATGCGCTAGGCAGTAGGTTCGCAGCTCCCGAAATAGCGGCTGTACTAATTCTCGCTCTAGGGTGTCCGTAAGCCGTTTGATTAAGTCTGCGCCGTTTGCCTCTAAATTATCGGGTTCAAGCATGATTTTTGCGGCGGCGGCGAGATCCGTTTGGCTGCGGGGATGGAGGGCAGTCCATACAGTTTCCCCTAGGTGCTGGTGCAGAGCCTCGCGAATTTGCTTAGGGGTCAGGGGTGTAGCGTCCGGTGCAGCGAGAGGGGCGATCGCCTCTGCCTGGACGTGAGGCTGAAGGGCTTCTACCTGTTCGTTGAGTTGAAGCACCTGCCGTTCGCACTCGGCCAACTGCTGTTCTGTTTTGATCAGGCGTTCTCGCTTATCCGCCAATTCCAGGGCGGCGATCGCGGCTCGAATGAGATTGAAATAGTGGGGTTGAAGGACATCAACCACCGTGGCCGTGTCCCGTGAGGTTCCTAACAATCCCTGGCGCTGACTAGGCTGCACTGCCAGCACACATCCCTCTGGATTCCGAATTCTAAGTTCGCGCGAGGTTTCCTCAGAGGCGGTTCCGGTCTGGGTCGAGACACTGCATTCGTAGAGCCGACGATTGTAGTAAAACTCTACCTTTCCCGGCAGCATTTCATGGATAGCGGTATCGACGTCGGTACTCCGTTGGTTCTCGATTGGCAGGAGTTCCAATGGCTGGATGGCAGGACGCACACCGACGATTTCCAACTGCACCGACTGTTCGCCATTCCAGTCGTTAAGGCGCAAACGGTAGGCCACATCTAGCCGCTGGGGTAAAGGACAGTAGCTTCCCCAGCGCCAGGCGATCGCCCCAATACCTTGGGTGATTTGGGGATTAGCCGCAATAAAGCTTGCCCCCTCGTCTGGAGCAAGGAGCAGTTTCAAATGAGCCTGATCGCGTCCGATGGTGCGCTGTTCCAGAACCCGCACGTTGGGTGTCCAAAAGACTGGATCGGGGTTCTCAATGCCGCAGGGATGGAGGCGATCGATTTGATGATAGAGGTCTAGGTCAACATCAAATAGATCGGCTTGTGTATCAATAGTGACAAGGGGTTTGAGGTGTTCCGGTAAAAGCTGTTGGTGGGCAAAGATGCTGAGGCGTTTTTGAAATTCGGGGAGGTAATCGGCGGGAAGTGAAAATCCGCCTGCCGCCCGATGGCCGCCGTATTTGCCCAACAGCTCGTCGCAAAATTGCAGCGCTTCAAACACGTTGAATTCGGGAATGCCCCGTGCTGAGCCGCGAATGTGGTGCTGTTCCTCGTCTTCGTAGGTGCCAATGAACACCGGAACCCCGTAGCGCTCGACGAGACGCGAGGCCACAATGCCAATTACGCCATGATGCCAGTCGGGTTGCACAATCACCAACACCCGATCCTGCTGCAGGGGGATAGCATTGGTTTCAATAAAGGCGATCGCCTCCTGTTCAATCAGTTCGCATAGGCGCTGTCGTTTCTGGTTGATCTGTTCGCACACCATCGCCAGTTCTAGGGCACGCCCTTCATCATCGGTGGTCAGCAGCTCGATCACAAGTTGGGGATTGGCCAAGCGACCGATCGCATTGATGCGAGGGCCAAGTCGGAAGCCGATCGCTTCGGGTTTGAGAGTTTTATCATCGCCCGTAACGCCACTGACCTGCATCAGCGCTTGAATGCCGATCAGTTTCGACTGGGGCAATAGGCGCAAGCCTCGCTTCACCCAGCGTCGGTTCACCCCGGTCAACGGTGCTAGATCGGCAATGGTGCCTAGGGTGAATAGTTCGAGGAGCGGGGACGTTAACTCTTGGAGACGGTTGAAGCGTTGTGCCAAGCATACCGCCAGAATATAGGCGACCCCGACCCCCGCGACTCCAAAGAAAGGCGATTCTGGATTGATGAGCTTGGGATTCAGAATCGCATCGGCAGGCGGAAGCTGGTCGGGGATGTCGTGGTGGTCGGTAATGATCACCGAAAGTCCCAGTTCTTTGGCGCGAACGATTGGGTCGTAGGCGGCGATGCCGTTATCGACGGTCAGGATTAGGCGAATACCTTCCTGATGAAACTCTTCAACAATGCGGCGATTGATGCCGTAACCTTCGGTTAAACGGCTGGGGATGGCGTAATCGACATCGGCTCCCAAGGCGCGGAGCGATCGCAGTAACAAAACCGTACTGGTCATCCCGTCGGCATCGTAGTCACCACAAATGGCAATGCGATCGCCTTTCCCGATCGCGGTTTGCAGAGTCTCTAATGCCGCGTCTAAATCGGGGAATTCATCCAGGGGCGACGGTAGAGAAATGGATTCGGGGTCTAGAAATGCCTGGGCGTCTTGAGGGGTGGCAAATCCTCGGTTGATTAAGACCTGGGCGAGGAGTGGCGATAATCCGGTGGCTTCGGCAAGGGCGATCGCGCGCTCAGGGTCAGCCTCGGCAATGTGCCAGCGTTGATCGGGGAGTCGAGGGGGTTTCCGCTCGGTTAGCGGCCTGAGTTGGGCAGGCGACGCTGGCGTGAAACGATTTTCCTGTTTTGAGTTGAGGGTGTCGGAGTGGGTCACAGGTAATTCCCGATTATCGATCTAGGACGTGAGCATGAGGAGAACTCTACCTAGAGAATACCCTGTTTTCAAGTCTTTAGTACACAAGTTCTAGAGAGTGTCCAATTCGGTTAAGTTAGTATCAGTTTTGAGTTTTGAGTTGACGATGCGTTGTACCGTCAGCAATTTCAGTCTTGGATCCATAGCTGGAATTTAAGAAATTGGTATAGCAATCAATACCTATAGTGCTAGCCAGCTATGAATGGCGGCGTAAAAATGGCAGTGTAAGTTTGACCTACACTGCCACTCAGGATATGAGAGCTTCGCTTACACAGGGGCGATCGCCGGACAACTCACATTCATGCCACCCAGACCACAGTAGCCGTTGGGATTCTTGGCGAGGTACTGCTGGTGATAATCTTCAGCGTAGTAAAACGCCGGAGCATCGAGAATTTCGGTGGTGATCGCTTGCTTGTGACCTGCCGCCGCCAAGGCATCCTGATACATTTTCAAAGATGCTTCGGCCAGTTGCTTTTGACTGTCGGAGTAGGTGTAGATTCCAGAGCGATACTGGGTGCCAACGTCGTTGCCCTGACGCATGCCTTGGGTAGGGTTATGGCTTTCCCAAAAGACTTTCAGCAAATCGGCGTAGGAAATAACAGACGGATCGTAGACGACCCGCACCACTTCGTTATGTCCGGTTAATCCAGAACATACTTCCTGATAGGTCGGATTAAGGGTTAGCCCTCCAGCGTAGCCAACAGCGGTTACAAATACGCCTTTTTGCTGCCAGAAGCGACGCTCTGCCCCCCAAAAGCAACCCAGACCGAACATCGCCGTTTCCATACCATCGGGATAGGGAGGCTTCAACGGATTGCCGTTGACATAGTGCTTTTCAGGAACGGGCATTTCAGCCGAGCGTCCAGGGAGCGCCTCGGCGGGGGTAGGCATGGCTGTTTTTTTGCCAAATCCAAATAAAACCATAGGTTGAAGAATGGGTAGGGTATGACTATGCTGCTTCTTTTATTTTAGAGGGTGTTCTAAATCGAGGAGGGGGCGATCGCCCTCAACCCATCTTTTTCAGGCCGTAGTTCCAGGTTGTAATACTCCCGATACCAGGCGATGAACTGAGGAATACCTTCTTCAATCGAGGTTTGGGGACGATAGCCCACATCACGCACTAAATCGTCAATATCAGCGTAGGTTTCTAGCACATCACCTGGCTGCAACGGTAATAGATTCTTCCGCGCTGGAATTCCCAATTCTGTTTCCAAAACTTCGATGAAGCGCAGCAATTCTACCGATTGATTATTGCCAATGTTGTAAATTCGGTACGGTGCGTTGCTGCTGCCCGGATCAGGTTGGTATCCTGACCAGTCTTCATTAGGAACGGGGACATGATCCAGCACGCGCACCACTCCGTCGGCAATGTCATCCACATAGGTGAAATCGCGCCGCATTTTGCCATAGTTATATACGTCAATGGATTTTCCGTCCAGAATCGCTTTCGTGAACTTGAATAGCGCCATGTCGGGGCGTCCCCAGGGGCCATACACCGTGAAGAACCGCAGGCCAGTGGTGGGAATGCGGTAGAGATGGCTGTAGGTATGCGCCATGAGTTCGTTTGCTTTCTTCGTTGCTGCATACAGGCTCACCGGATGATCCACATTGTGGTGAATGGAGAAGGGCATGGTGCGGTTTGCGCCATACACCGAACTGGAGGAGGCATAGACGAGGTGTTCTACGTTGCCATGCCGACAGCCTTCCAGTACATTCACAAATCCTGTGAGATTGCTGTCTACGTAGGCATGGGGATTTTCGAGGGAATAGCGTACACCGGGCTGAGCGGCGAGGTGGATGATGCGATTGGGCGCATAGTCGGAAAATAGGGCTTCAGCGGCAGGGCGATCGCTCAGGTCTAGCTTCTGGAAGGTGAAGTTGGGATAGGGTTCAAGCTGGGCAAGGCGATCGCGCTTTAGTTGGACATCGTAGTAATCGCTGAGGTTATCCACACCGACGACTGTTACCCCTGCCTCCAAAAGCCGCAATGCCACATGAAACCCGATAAATCCTGCTGCTCCAGTGACTAGAACCGTCGTCATACCCTACCTCCTCGCCATACTGCCGCACATTTAAGTTAATCATTATGACATCGCAGTGCGGAGCAAGGGGCAACGAAATAGCCACTCCTGCGATCGCACCCCATCTTCAGAAGCAGATTGTCCCTATTGCATACCCTTTAGGAAACTGACGACGTTTGCCCCAATTGCCTCTAGCGCATACCCCCCTTCCATCACAATCAGGGTTGGCAGACCCAGGCTGGAAATGCGATCGCCCATTTTGGCGTAGTCCGGCGTGGTCAGCTTAAAGTCACAAATGGGATCATGCTCAAAGGTATCCACGCCGAGGGAAATAACGAGAGCATCGGGTTGGTAAGCGTTAATCTGCTGTAGGGCATCGTTCAACGCGTCTTGATACACCGTCCAATCCGTTCCCGGTAGGAGGGGATAGTTGCGGGTGTACCCTTCGCCATTGCCTGCTCCCTGCTCATCGTCGTAGCCCAGAAAGTAGGGATAGGCGAGGCGAGGATGGGCGTGGATCGACACGAACAGCACATCGGCGCGATCGTAAAAGATGGCTTGCGTACCGTTGCCGTGGTGATAGTCCACATCTAGGATGGCGACCCGCTCGGCTCCGGCATCTCGAAAGGCTTGGGCGGCGATCGCCCCATTGTTCAAAAAGCAATATCCGCCCAGAAAGTCCCGTGCAGCATGGTGTCCGGGCGGACGGCAGAGCGAAAACACGACCGATTCCCCGTTCGATACAAAGCTTTGTCCTGTGAGAGCAACTTGGGCAGAAGCATAGGCTGCCTGCCAGGTTCCGGCGATAATGGGCGTTCCAGCATCGAAGGAGTAGTAGCTCAGCTTGCCGTCGATGTCGTCGGGAATGCGATCGCTCCGCATGGTGCGAATCGCCCAATTCAACGGCAGTGCATCGATTTCGCCATGTTTCGCGACCCATTCGCCCCAGGCCGATTGCAGAAATTCCACAAAACCGGGATCGTGAACGCGCAGAATCGGCTCCAGTCCAAAATCTTGGGGAGGAGCAATTGACTCAAAGCTGTTCTCCCGGAGCGCTGATAAAATCCCTTCGACCCGTCGCGGATTCTCCACCGGAGGTTGAAACCTACCGTCGATCAACTCGGTAAACGCATCCTGGAAGCGATGATCGGGACTGTAGATGATTTTCACGATGTCCCTATCCTTTTTGATTGGCAGATTTAAAGCGGCCAGCAACGAAATCTCTCTTTTTCAAGTGTTTGGTCGAGCGTCCCGACACCCGCTTGCGCCACATCTTGAAGCTAGAGGGCTGCATCTCTCGCCGCATGAGGGCAATCACCTCTTTTTCGGACAGCCCATACTGAACGGCGATCGCCTCAAAGGGCGTTCGATCTTCCCAGGCCATCTCAATCACGCGATTAATCGTTTCAGAATCGAGTGTGCGATCGCTCATCCCTGTCCTCTCATTACCTCAATGCTTCATTGAATACGAAATCTCCCTGCCGCAGGTGATGGGCAAAGGCCACCACATAGGCTTCCTGTCCTGTCGTTTCCACACTCCCCGGACGGGCGTGGCGCACATAGGCAAAGGCTTCATCGGGAGAATGTCCCATGGCCGTCAAGCAGGATGCCGCTACTAAACCGCTCCGACCCAATCCCCCTTTGCAATGCACCACAACCGTTTGCTGCTGCTGGAGCCAGGTCAGAATATCCTGAACTAGTTCAAACAGTCCTTGCATTGAGGTTGGGGTATGGAAATCGGGAATGGGTAACCAGCGAGTTCGCATTCCGTAGGCTTCGGCATCGGTCAGCAAGGTGGGAATGGAGAGTTGTGCCATTTCATCCTTCTCTAGCAACGTTACCAAGCGATCGACCTGATATGCATCGCGCAAATGGCGTAAATCGGTGTGCAAATCGCGTTTCCAGATGGCCTGCATTCCGTAATTTTGTTTGCCTGGAGCAATGGTCATGCCCAGCCGACTGGAGGGTGGAAGCAGGTCGGCGGGGAGGAAGTCAACTCGAATGGCGTCGGTTTCGGAGGTAATAAGCGGACGGGACGGGGCGTAGGAGAAGGGCGCTGAGTGGTCATGTCACCAATGGTTTTAATATTCCCTTGAGCGTAAACCAAGGAAAACCGAATTGGCTACTGCGTAGGCTACCCGATGGCGAAAACTTCCAATGGCAACTTCTAAAGTCTATGAAGCCATGCTGTGAATTGTTGCCAAATGTGCTGAATTCGCTGCCAGAGGGAACGGGAGGGATTGGGCGATCGCCCTTCCGTAGGTTCAGGAATGTAGGCATTGGTCAGCCCCAACACTTCATAGAGACAGTACTCTCCCTGCTTGCCCTTTAGTTCTAGCCGCGTTTGACGACCTACCTGGACGCGATCGCACACGTGGCTGTACATCGCATCTGAAATCAGCAAATGGCTTCCTAACACTTTATTGGCTGATTCAATCCGCGCGGCGAAGTTGACCGCATCCCCAATCGCCGTAATCCGTTGATCCTCAGCCACACCGACGTTGCCGACCACCACCGAGCCATAGTGCAGGCCAATGCCAATCTCCAAGCGGCGATGGTACAGCATCTTGATATGTTCATTGAGCTTCTCCATCGCTTCTAGCATCTCGACGGCGGCGACGATGGCATGGTCAGCCACGTGGCGATCGCCCTCATGGATGCCAAACAACGCCATGAAGCCATCTCCCATGTAGTTGTTGATCATGCCACCATGGGCTTGTACCACCCGCCCCAATGCCTGAAAGTAGCGGTTGAGCAAATACATCACGTCGTAGGGCAAGAGTTGTTCCGCTAAGGGCGTAAAGTCGCGGATGTCAACGAAGAGAATGGCAAGATGCCTTTCCTCCGCAGGCATGATGGGTTCTCGGTGCTTCATCTGCTGGGTTGCGGCCTCGGCATCATCCGGCTCGACAACCAGCCGACGCACCGTCACATCCCCCAGCACCCGCATCTGGCAGGCAAGACGCATAGATCGCTGAAAACAGAGCTGTTGACGAACAACTTGCTCGGCGCGGCTTGGTTCACTACAGTTAGCTAGTCCATCCAACACCAATACGCGACAGGTCGAACAGCGAGCCGCACCACCGCAGAGATGCATGTGGGGAATACCGGCTAACTTTGAGGCATTCAGCAAAATCTCGCCTTCTTCGACCTCGATGCTAATGTCATCTGGGAAATAAGAGATCTTTGGCATGGTTGGCGTGATCCACAGTGGAGATCTATGAAGTGACGCGATGCCCCGTCTTTAGTCAAAATATGGCATTTCTGAGGGGGAAGGGATGGGGAGACAGTTTGGGATCTGTCAGCTCTTTTTTTGCAGTTGCTCTACGATCGCGTGTAGAGAAAAGATAGGCGCATTGCTCGTTAGTCTGGAGGTTTTTTATGCGTATTGAAGCTCTACAGCAGTTTTTGATGGATTCCTTCATGACTCTGAAGGGAACGGTTTCGCTGTTTGCTAACCCGACCAATACCCTATCGGTGTACGACATCGAAGACGGGTTGCGAAACGATAAATCTACGGTGCTGTCCATCGAATACATCAAAAGTCAACCTGGGGTGATGGACATGGTGCGCGATCGCTACCTTGCCCCGTTGCCCGATATTGACACCCTTTTGCAATCTCCTCCCGACTCCTTGGGGTATGCCTATGCAACCTACATCCGCGACAACGGGTTTGACCCTGCCTTTTATCGCAATCTTTCCGTTGAGGACGACACCAGCTACCTGTTCCAGCGCCGACGGCAAACCCACGATATCTGGCACTTAGTCACTGGATTTGGCATTGATGAAGAGTCGGAACTAGGGTTGAAAGCCTTTGAACTGGCACAAACCCGCAGCACCATGTCCGCGATTCTGTTAGCGGGAGGGCTGGTGAGAACCCTGTTTAAAACACCGGAACGGTTGGATTATCTCCTCGATCGCATTGCGGTAGGCTATCGCATGGGGATGCAGGCAAAACCGTTTCTGGCACAGCGCTGGGAAGAAGATTGGGAAAAATCCTTGGCGCAGTGGCGTGAGGAATTGAATGTTCAGGTTCCGTCTACCTATGTACCTTGAGCAAAGGCGTCCAGAATGCTCTCCCTGAAAAAAAGAGCGATCGCTCCTATAATAAAGGGCATTTGCAATATATTGGGGATTCTAGAATGGCTGGCAACAGACTCGGCAATGCCAAAAAGCTTGGAGTCTTGAAAAAGCAGGAGCAGCTGAAAGGGACGCTTTCCCAACAGAATCGAAACAACTTTTTTCAGTTTCGTCTCAACAGCAGGAGTAGGGTAAAGCTAAATTTAAGACAGCTCAGAGCCAATGCTGATCTTGAGTTGCTCCGGCGTAACGGTAACCGCATCAAGGCAGCAAAGCGTCCAGGTCAGCAGGATGAGTCTATTAAGGCAAAGCTCAAAGCAGGAACGTACTACGTTAAAGTGTCTGGCAAGGGCGATCGCACCTCCTATCGGCTTATTCTCAAAAATACCTTTAACAATGCCTCAAGCAAAAATCAGCTAGATTTGCCTGCTAGCTTGACCAGTGGTGGCGTTCCGCAAGCGCTTGTATACAACGTGACTTTAAGTGGTGTTGTCAGGTCCTTTACCAGTCAGTTGCCGTTTCAGCGATTTGGTCAACTCTTCATTACGCGACCGTTCCCTGCCGTCACGGGTAACGATAGAAATGCGTTTGAAGTTGCGCTGCTCTCGAGTGATGTTCCAGGTGGCGTTACGGGACGAGGATCGATCCGATTTGCGACGAACACAGGGCTAACGACTGCTGGAGAATCGATCGATACCGTATTTCAGAACGTAGACTCAAGACAGAATCTATTAGGCTTAGCAGTTGATCGAACCGCCGCATCTGGCTCGAATCAGTTTGCTGTGAGTCTCCCGATTAATACTGGAATTCCCATTGGAACAGGGACGATGAACCTACAGTTCCAAGGCAACCAAGTGGCGGCAATTATTAACGTTGCGGCAGTAGGTGGCGGCGGTAACTACTCTGCTCAGCTATCGGGTACATTTGCCGGAACCCAACCCCTCTAATCCTCAAGCCACAATGCATCTCCTGACGGGAAAACTCCTCTGAATCCCCATCTGTAGCTCGAAATGGGAGAATAAGTACTAATGATTGTCCGGACGCGCAAATTGACATCACTGGGAGGCAGGGGTGGATTTTCAGCAAATAGTGAACACACGACTGGTTAAGCAAGAAACCAATACGCTGTATCAATCCTTGATGCCGCTGCTCCAGTTGGATCCGAATTTTGCGGATTTAATTTTGCTGGATCTCGCTAAAGTGATGCGGATTTGCGGTCGCAGTCGCGGCGATATTGATGCGAATGAACTGCTGGCCTATTTGTCCCTGTATGCCCAGGTGAAACAGGAGGCCGATAAGCTCAAGGCCGTTGAGTCTTGGGAATTTTCCGATCAGGTGCGGCTACAGTACCAAAAGGAAACGCTGCGAATTATTTTAGATTTGACTGCGGAGCCGACCCAGGCCGAGAAACTGGTGCTGCCCTCGTTGTTGAAGCGATTAGACGAGGAACGCCATACGAACTACCTTGAGCAAGTGGTCAATGCCATCTACAAATTTGCCCAGGTGGTGACTAAGGCAGATGGCAATGTCACCATGCACGATATGGATGCCCTATCGCAGATTTGGCAGTGGCTCCATACCTATCACCCGATCGCGAGTTATCAGGTAGGACTAAAAGAGGCGATCGCCCAACTCACAAAACCTGCACCCTCTGCCGACCAAGCCCCCGCAGCCGAGCAAGCAATCCCAACGCCATCAACGGAAGAGGCTCCCCCGGTAAAAACTGAGGAAGAACTGGCGCAGATCCTAGACGATGCCTTAGCTGACTTGAACGCCCTCGTCGGCATGGAAAATATTAAGGAGGAAGTTCGCACCCTAGCCAACTTTCTCAAGGTTCAAAAAATTCGCGCTGAACAGGGTCTGGCCAAAACCCCCGTTTCGCTGCATGCTGTTTTTTGTGGCCCCCCCGGGACGGGTAAAACCACGATCGCCCGTCTGATGAGCCGCATTTATCAGGGGTTGGGCTTCCTGAGTAAAGGTCACTTAATCGAAGTCGATCGCTCGGGTCTGGTGGCGGGCTATATTGGCCAAACAGCAAAGCGGGTGGATGAGGTGGTGGTGTCGGCGCTGGATGGAGTGCTGTTTATTGATGAAGCCTACGCCCTGGTTCCCCGTGAGGGTGGTACCCGCGACTTTGGCCAAGAGGCCATCGATGTCTTACTAAAACGGATGGAGGATGAGCGCGATCGCCTGGTGGTGATTGTGGCGGGCTACACCGATGAGATGGCAACGTTTATTGAGTCGAACCCCGGCTTAAAATCTCGCTTCAACCGCTACTTTTATTTCAATCACTACACGCCTGAAGAACTGACGGCCATCTACGAACGGATGGCAGGTCAAGGACACTTTAAGCTGACTCTAGAGGCACGCCAAAAGCTGTTCGACCTATTCCAAGAACTTTACGATAACCGAGATGACACCTTCGGCAATGCCCGCGTTGCCCGCAATTTGTTTGAGAAAAGTATTGAGCGTCAGGCAAACCGTCTTGCAGTGATGTCTGACTTTACCGATGAGGTGCTGACGACTCTCCTACCTGACGACATTCCCGATAGTGCCCCAGTGCAAACGATGCCATCCAACAACGCTTAGATTTGCATGAACGCGCGATAGACCCTAGGGAATAGCCCGGTAGATCAAGGGCGATCGCCTTCTCAATATTCTTCTCATGTAGCATATGACTTGGCGAGTGGGAAAAATAAGTTAAATGCAGTCCTCTGGTCTGCAATACCATTAACCTGCCCCCTTGGTGCCTCCATAATCTATGGCCGAATCTGCATTCTACTCCTCTGAAACGTATTTAAGTTTTCTAAACGGATTGAAGGACATTGTGATCGCGGTAGATGACCAATGCCGAATTATTTTTACAAATACTGATGCTGATAGTTGGTTTAAAGGTAAAGAACAGATTTTTTCGTCTATAGATTCTGCGTCGCCGTACAGTGTGCTCGATACCAGTTTCCGTGCATTGCCCTACGACCAACTCCCTCTACAGCGAACTTTGCGCGGAGAGTCGTTGAAAAATGTGGAACTGCTAGTCACCTCTGCCGACTCTGCTGCCCCCATCTGGGTGTCGATCAGTGGTGGCCCTTTACCCCAGAGGGGAGGAATTATTTCCATCCGCGATATTTCGAAGCGCAAACAGATGGAGGCGGATCAGCTTCATCCAGCTCTCTGCGATGATCTGACCAATCTTCCAAACCGTAACTTATTCATGGAACAGGTCAATCGCGCGTTATCACGGTTCCAGGTAAACCCATCCTCTCTAATGGCTATTCTGTTTATTGATCTGGATCGATTTAAGTCCGTCAACGATAATCTAGGTCATCAGATTGGCAATCAGCTACTGCAGGAGTTAGGAAGACGCCTGAGGGAGTGTTTACGCCCCGAAGACGCGATCGCCCGCCTCGGTGGCGATGAGTTCGCTGTGTTATTGGACAATATTCCGACCCATGCCAAGGCTACTGAAGTGGCTGAACGGTTGCGGAATACGATCGCTCACCCATTTCATCTCCAACAGCAAGATATTTACATTGACGCCAGCATCGGTATTGCCTTTGGCCCCAACGGATATCTCCATCCTGAAGACTGGCTACGGGACGCAGATACCGCCATGTATCAGGTCAAAAACTCTCCCGACGAGCACTGGCGGGTATTTGATAGCGCCCTGAAAATCCAACAAGACCAACGGATCCAAACTGAAGCGGAGTTACGCCGCGCCATCACCAATCATGAATTGCGGTTACACTATCAGCCGATTGTGTCTATTAGTAATGAAGAGATACTGGGGTTTGAAGCCTTAGTCCGCTGGCAACATCCAGAAAGGGGACTGTTGTTGCCATCCTCGTTTATTCCCATTGCAGAGGAAACGGGTCTGATTGTTCCCCTCGGTTGGTGGGTGTTGCGGGAGGCGTGCCAGCAAATGAAGGGTTGGCAAACCAGGATGCGCAATGCTCAGGAACTTTCCATTAGCATCAACATGTCGAGCAAGCAGTTTGCTCAGAAATACATGGTAGAACGGTTGCAAGAGATTCTCCAGGAAATAGACTATTCTCCCCATCAACTGACCATTGAAATCACGGAAAGTGTTTTGATCGATCATTCTGACTCCATTGTGGAGACGCTTGAGCAGCTTCAGGCCATGGGCATTAAGCTATCCATTGATGATTTTGGCACGGGGTATTCATCCCTCAGCTACCTGCATCGGTTTCCATTTAATACCCTGAAGATTGATCGATCCTTTATTGAAAATGCGGATCAAGATCTCGAAAAATTAGAAATTTTACAATCCGTAGTACGGTTAGCCTGGAATTTAGGTGTGCAGGTGACAGCAGAAGGCGTGGAAACCCAAAAACACTATGCCCAACTCAAAGCCCTACGCTGCGATTCGGCGCAAGGATATCTGTTCGCAAGACCCCTAGCCCCTGAGGATGCAGAAGCACTCATTCAGTCTCGGAGTTAGCCTCGGTGGTCTGCCTGATTTCGGGAATCCGTAATGGGGAGCGATCGCTCCACTCTACCGAAACTGGCGATCGCCCGATAGGATGAGAACAAGCGATTTAGATCCCAGATGAGATACCGATGAGCGCTCTCCCCCCAACCATTCGCCAAAGTGAGCTGGCAGGTCGCTTAGTGATTTTGCGCGACTCAATGGACGAGGTTGGCCATGTGGAGGTGGTGTGGATGCATCCTCCAGTACACCGAGTGTTTGGCTTTATCTGTGCATCGGGATTTCTGGGTCGTAAAAAGTCGGCGTTTAACCTCCCGCAACTTCACGCCATTGGGGATGATGGCCTTTTGGTCAATTCTGCTCCGGTTCCCACGGATGGCAAGAAAGTGCGCCAGATTGAGTCATTGCTGGGCTACGAGCTATGGACGGACTCTGGCGAGAAAGTCGGGCACGTGGTCGATTACATCTTCGACACCAAGACAGGCGCGATTAAAGCCTACCTGTTTACCTCCCATCCCCTAGGGGCGCTCACCGACGGACTGTATCAGATCCCCCCTCGGCAGATGTTGAGCTATGGCGATCGCCGAATTCGCATTCGGGATCAGGTGCTGGAGTCTCCTGAACTGTATAAACCTGGGCTGAAACAAAAGATTGCAACGGTGGGCGAGTCGGTGCTAGAAAGTGCTGAAGAGGAATGGCGATCGCTCACCGAGCAAGCCCTGACCCTACGGGAACAGGCATTAGAAAAATGGCAAAGCCTGACCGAGCAAGCCAAAAATACGGTTGTGCCCCAGGCCAAAGATAAGGCGCAATCCTTCAAGGAGCGAGGGTTAGGCTTTGTCGATCGCCTCCGCGAGCAAACCCAATCCTACACGGAACAGTTGCGAACCGACCTTGACGGCAATTGGAATCCGGCATCCTCCCCCGACGAATGGCCGTTCCCCGATGTTGAAGGTCGTGCCGGAGAATATCGCTGGGATGATCGAGCAGCAGACGACCTGTGGGATGAATCCGACGACTTTTCAGACGATTTTGAGAAGGAGTTTGACGACTGGGACGCACCACCCGCTGGTTCAACCCGCCCTCAATCGGCACCAACCGCTCAGGTCGCAACCTCGGAAAAGGATGACGATGATGAGTGGGACACTTGGGAGCTAGACGAATCTTCAGATCCCTCCCCGTCAACACCAGGGGAAAGACCAGAGGGCGATCGCCCGGATGCAGTGCCGCAGGATGAACCGTCCTCTGCACAGGCGACCACCATGGATGACAATGGATCTGACATATCTGACGAGGTAGCATCGGCGTCTGTGGGAGAGCAGAGTGCTGTGGATGGGGCGATCGCCGATCCGCAAGTCCAGCCCCCAATTCCAACCGAACCAATCCCGCCGGAAGACTTGGACGATGACGACCCGTGGATTTAGACCCCTAGGTTGACATCTCGTTCTCCAGGGCAGATACAGCTAACTTTAGATGTTTCATCCATTTCTTTAAATGCGATCGCAACTGCGACTCTTCCACCCACACCGACACCGATCCGCCATTGCAACAAAACTCGCCCCAGCCACATTCATTCGTCTCCACGGGTTTGCTCACATTGCCCAGCAGGTCATAGAACACCGCGTTGGGTTTTGCCACCTCCATCCATTTACTGCCCCCAGGACCATCGCTCAGAATTACGGCCATTGCGCCGGGATGCTCCTCAGTACCTAGGCGCGTCCAGCCAATAATGTCAGGATGGTCAAAGTAGTCATATTGAGTACCGTAGGCGAAATGACGGCGGGCAAAGAGCAGGTGATCAATCACCGTCTGGTGGGAGTCCATAAAAATGTCGTACTCGTTGCCATCCCGTCCGCGATCGCGATACTGAGCCCCATAGTAGTCGGCATAGAAGACGCAGGGATAGCCCTGCTGCCGCAGCAAAATAATCGCGTAGGCCAGAGGCTTAAACCAGGACTCCACCACCGATTCCAGTGATTGCAGCGGCTGAGAGTCGTGGTTATCGACAAAGGTGACGGCAAAAAGCGGCAGCGTTTTCATCAGGGTATTGTCCAGGATCGTCCGCATATCGTAGAATCCACCTGCCTTACTGGCGCGATGGAAGTTGTAGTGTAGCGGCACATCAAACAAGGTGGTGCGTCCGCCTGCATTGCCGATATACCAGTTCAGCATGCCTAAATCTTCCGTCCAGTACTCCCCGACCATA
>JACYMB010000374.1 GCA_015272205.1 Synechococcales cyanobacterium T60_A2020_003
GGCTTCCCGTGGGATAGGGGAGGTGCCGTCAGGCAGTGGGGTTAAGTGTCACCCTATACCAGGACTCCGTATGAAACCTCAACACTCAACCGTGGTATGGGGGCGATCGCCACATCCGCTCCGACTAGCAGTAAAAAAGGGGTAAGCAATGCCCACCCCAGTCAACAGAACTATCTATTACTATTTTACTCGATTCCTTCGATCCGATCCTCTACCTCTTGATAGAGTTCTCTTAACAAATCAAGATTTTCCTCGCTGGTATCCCAATAGCCGCGACCGTTTGCCTCTAGTAGAGTCGTCACCATGCGGCGGAAGGAATGGGGATTCATGTTCAGAAGACGCTTTCGCATTTCTTCATCTTTGATGAAGGTGTCGTTGGTGTCTTCGTAAATCCAGTTGTCTACTGCGCCTGCTGTGGCCGACCATCCCATAGTGTTCACCAGACGCTTCGACAGTTCCCGCACCCCTTCATAGCCGTGGGATAGCATTCCCTCGTACCACTTCGGGTTCAGCAACTTGGTTCGCGCATCCAGACGGACGGTTTCCGAGAGGCTGCGAACCTGAGCATTGGCCGTGGTGGTGTCTGCAATGAAGGCGGTGGGCTTTTTACCATCCCCTCGCAGGCTTTCAACCACCTTAGTGGGGTCAGAGTCGAAGTAGTGGGAAACGTCGGTCAGGGAAATTTCCGATGAATCCAGATTTTGGAAGGTCACGTCTACCGTCTTCAAAGAGGCCTCAAAGATTTCCCGTGACTGATCCATCACACCCGGATTGTCGGAGTTAAAGGCGAAGGACTTCCGGCGCAGGTACATATCCTGAAGCTCGGCTTCGCTTTCCCAGGAGCTATTCTCCACGGCCAGGTTGACGTTCGAGGAATAGGAACCGGAGGCATTGGAGAAGATCCGGGTGGCGGCTTGGCGCAGGTTAATGCCCATGTCTTCCGCTTGCTTCAGGGCGTGCTTCCGGACAAAATTCATTTCTAGCGGTTCCTCTGCCTCAGCAGCCATTTTCACGGCACGGTCGAGCAAATTCATCTGGTTAATGAACAGATCACGGAAGACACCGGAGCAGTTCACCACGACATCAATCCGAGGCCGACCCAGTTCTTCCAAAGACATCAGTTCCAGCTTGTTCACCCGTCCCAACGAATCGGGAACCGGACGCACACCGACGAGCATCAGCACTTGCGCCAGGGACTCGCCGTAGGTCTTGATGTTGTCCGTACCCCAGAGAACGAAAGAAATCGTTTCGGGATACTGGCCGCCGTTCTCAGCCCGCTGGCGATCGAGCAATCGGTCAACAACGATTTTGGCCGACTGTACCGCTGCGGTGGTGGGAATGGACTGCGGATCCAGAGCGTGAATGTTCTTTCCGGTGGGCAACACATCGGGGTTGCGAATGGGGTCGCCGCCGGGGCCAGGAAGGACGTACTCACCCTCTAGACCTTTCAGGAGTGCGCCCAGTTCATTGTCCGCGCAGACTTGCTGGAGACAGAACTCCAGGTACTCCATCAGTTTCTTGAGGTCATCGGCGTTGACGTTGGAGTAACCCGCTTCATGCAAGGCTTGCAGCCACGGCTCTTTCTTACCCATGTTGAAGAAGTTGAGCTTCGACACCAGGTTGACTCGACCATCGGCATCGGTTTGCTCTTTCACCAGTGCCGTGACCGCCGCCCGAACGCCTTGGGTGATGTCGTACAACAACTGCACATCTTCCAGAACGCCGCGATCGCTGTTCCGGTAAATGTCATCCAGATCGCGGTTCAGGCTATTCGCAATGATTCGAGGTAGACCTAGAATCTCGTCTTCGGGGCGATCAATGCTGGCAATGTTGACCAAGGTGGCGATCGCCTCCTCGGCGCTGGGGGGCTTACCGATGACGTGCAGCCCGCAGGGCAACAGGCGAGATTCGATCTCCATCAGTTTGATGTAGACCTTACCGATCAGTCCATCTCGCTCATCCGCCGTGAGTTCGGAGGCATCCACGTCCGGGAGAACAATATCCTTATCCAGGTTCACCAATCGGCACTTGTCCACGATCGCATTCACGATCTGGATCGCCCGACCGGATTCTTTCTGTCCCTGATACGACGCGATCAGCTCGCTTAGTTCCTTCAAACCCTTGTATAGTCCAGCATTTTCTGCGGGAGGGGTGAGGTAGCTGATCGTTTCGGCGTAGCTGCGACGCTTGGCGATGGTGGCCTCGGAGGGGTTGTTTGCCGCATAGTAATACAGGTTGGGAATCGTACCAATCAGCGAGTCGGGATAGCACTCGCCAGACATCCCCATCTGCTTACCCGGCATGAACTCCAGCGAACCGTGGGTTCCGAAGTGGAGGACGGCATCGGCTTGCCAAATCTTCTCCAGGAAGGTGTAGTAGGCTGCAAACCCGTGGTGGGGGCTGGCGGAACGGGAGAAAAGGAGACGCATGGGATCGCCTTCGTAGCCAAAGGTGGGCTGTACGCCGATGAACACGTTGCCGAAGGTCTTGCCGTACACCAGCATATTCTGACCGTCGGTGTTCAGGTGTCCGGGTGCAGGCCCCCAGTTTTCCTCAAGCTTCTTGTGGTACGGGGTTAAAGCCTCATACTCCGGTACGGGCATCCGGTAGGCGATGTTCAATTCAGGGCTGGCGTACTGCGCCTGAGCATCGTGGATGACCGCTTCCATCAAGGCTTGGGGCGAGTCCGGCAATTCCTGAACGTCGTAGCCGTTGTTCTTGAGGGCGTGTAGAACCTCGTAGATGGAGCCGAACACGTCCAGATACGCTGCCGTTCCGACGTTGCCCTTATCCGGTGGGAAGCTAAAGACGGTGATCGCCACCTTCTTATCCACCTTGGGTTTGCGGCGGAGGTTTGCCCACTTCATGGCACGCTGGGCGATCGCCTCGACCCGGTCTTGCAGAGTGATGGCCTTACCCGTTGCGCCATCTCGTCCGGACAGGATGATGGGTTCGATCGCCCCATCCAGTTCGGGAATCGCAATTTGCAGTGCTACCTGGATCGGGTGCAGACCGAGATCGCTATCCTGCCACTCTTCCGTCGTTTGGAAGACCAACGGTAACGCCACCATGTAGGGACGGTTCAACCGCTTCAACGACTCGATCGCTTTGGGGTGATCTTGCCGTGCAGGGCCACCGACGAGGGCGAATCCGGTCAGGGACACGACTGCATCCACCAGCGCTCTATCCTTGGCTTGGGGATGGTAGAAATACTCGTCTACGGGCTTGGAGAAATCGAGGCCACCCGAGAACACCGGGAGAACTTTAGCCCCCATCCACTCCAACTCCTGCACCATGGCCACATAGTGAGCATCGTCCCCGGTGACGAGGTGCGTCCGCTGTAGGACTAGACCGACACAGGGAGCGAGGGGATCTTTCAAATCAGCAGCAATGTCCTCACGGGAGTTGTGCCAATCCAGATAATCCTGGGTGTTCTCGAACATCCGAGGAGCCAGGGGATGCCAAATGCCCATGTCGGGATAGGTAACAGGCTCTTGATACTGGATGTCGGCGTTGCTTTCCTGCTGATAAACGTACTTATCCGCTAGCATCAGCAGGAAGTTTTCCAGGTTTTCGGGCGATCCCCCTAGCCAGTACTGGAAGCTGAGCATGAAGTTGCGGGCATCCTGCGCTTTGTCCATGGGCAGATACTTCAGCACCTTGGGCAGGGTGTTCAGCAGTTTCAGCATCGCATCCTGGAAGCTGCCACCGCCGCCGGATTTCTCCTTGCGCTTCTTCATGAACTGGGCGATCGCACTCTTGGATTGACCCAGTTGCGCCATCGAAAACGTTCCCATCTTGTTCAGGCGCATCACTTGCGGCATGGACGGGAACACCACCGCCACATCCAGGCGATCGCGGTGCGGTTCTACCGCTTCGACCACCTTATCGGCTAAATCTTCAATGAAAATGAGGGATGCAATAAAAACGTTGGCTTGGGCAACGTCTGCCTGAAACGCTTCATAGTTTTCAGGGCTTCGTAGCTCCTCTAGCAGGTAGCCACTAATCTCAATGGCGATATTGGGATTATTTGCGTTGATCGCGCGAACCGCTGCCGACAGGGCACTCTGATATTGCGGCTCTAGCACGACATAAACGACTTTGAGCAGCGACCGATTTCGCAAATCTTCAGGCTCAATGTGTCTGACCGCAGGCTTAACATACGTGAACATTCAGTAAGGCTCTCCTCTTATGGCTGCCAGAGTTTCGCTAAACAACTGTTATCACTATTAAGTGTTTGTACCAGAAAACGCCCACCAGAAGCCAGATCTGGCCGACATCCGACACAAATTGATATAAAAAACGAGACAAAAAGTTACAAAATTTTACAATATAGGTGAGTCTATGCTCGCTTATCTGTAATTTTTTTAATAAAAATGATCCTTGGGTGTGTCGTCTCCTGAATATTCATGCCCAAGCCCGCCGAATCAACTACTGGCTGTAGGACGACAAAAGTCCTTGAAGGACTTTTGTCACCAGGGTCTCTCTGGGGAGAGTTACGTCAAGACTCCGTCTATAATAGAGCCCATTTGAGATCTCTAGGAAGGGGCTGCAAGTCGCTTGAGCATGAGCCTGACGAAGCATAGGTTAATCTTAGTCGTAGCCTTATCCAAGGTTCTCTCAAAGTTCTTGACCAAAATCTTCTTGACCAAAATCTTGCAACGCTCCATCCAAGCGTTGGAGCGCTCAATCACCCATCAAGCAACCGCAGGAACAAAACCAGTCTTTCCTTGTGCCGCTTTGTCTGCCTTAGAAGGCTTGGGTGACAGCTCAAACTTCATCTTGCTCATGATCTTCGGATACACCTTCTCAAGCGCTTCAGTTCGCTTGTCGGGGTGGTAACCGTGGTCTAGCAGAATCGTGATCTTTGGGATGTTAACTGGCTTAGCTCGAAAGTCATCGATATGCTTTGATAGCATCTCAATATACAAGACGTCGGAGATCTGAACCGGGCGATACCCCCAGAACCGAACTTGATCCGTCATCATAGGAAGGGTGAACCGCATTTCCCCCTAACCAGACGGAACCTATGTCAGAGTTCAACATTCAGGCTCCCTTTGAACCGAAGGGCGACCAACCCAAGGCGATCGCCCAGTTAACCAAGTACATCGAGCAAGGCCATCGATACCAAACTCTCCTGGGGGCAACCGGAACCGGAAAAACCCACACCATGGCGCGGGTGATCCAAAATATCGGCAAACCGACTTTAGTTCTGGCGCATAACAAAACCCTAGCGGCGCAGTTGTGTAACGAGTTGCGTGAATTCTTCCCTGACAACGCCGTCGAATATTTCATCAGCTATTACGACTATTACCAGCCGGAAGCCTATATTCCCGTTACCGATACCTATATCGCCAAAACTGCATCCATCAACGAAGAGATCGATATGTTGCGGCACTCTGCGACGCGATCGCTCTTTGAGCGGCGAGATGTGATTGTGGTGGCGTCGATTAGCTGCATTTACGGCTTGGGAATTCCGTCAGAGTATCTGAATGCATCGATTCCATTTCGGGTGGGAATGGAAGTGGATCAGCGGCAAATTCTCCGGGATTTGGCCTCAGTGCAGTATGAGCGGAATGACCTCGACGTGGGACGAGGACGGTTTCGGGTGAAAGGGGATGTGCTGGAAATAGGCCCCGCCTACGAAGACCGCATCATTCGCGTTGAGTTTTTTGGTGACGAGATTGACGCGATTCGCTACATCGATCCCCTCACGGGCGAAACCTTGCAGAGTATGGAAGCTTTAAACGTCTATCCGGCGCGCCACTTTGTCACCCCCGACGATCGCCTAGAGGACGCCTGCAACGCCATTGAGCAAGAACTCAAGGAACAGTTGGTCTATCTAGAAAGCGAGAACAAACTGCTAGAAGCGCAACGACTAGAGCAGCGCACCCGCTACGACCTGGAAATGCTGCGGGAAGTGGGCTACTGCAACGGCGTCGAAAACTATGCGCGCCACTTGGCGGGACGAGAAGCGGGATCGCCACCAGAGTGCTTAATTGACTATTTCCCCGATGACTGGCTGTTAGTTGTAGACGAGTCCCATGTAACGGTTCCCCAGTTGCGCGGGATGTATAACGGCGATCGCTCT
>JACYMB010000375.1 GCA_015272205.1 Synechococcales cyanobacterium T60_A2020_003
AGAGCGATCTGGGGAAGCCCGCGCTCTACCCGATAGGGTGAGCGTCGGGAGGATGTCACATTCTATGGCTGAAACGCTAACAATTGAGCTAGACAGTCCAGAAAGTGCGATCGCCCTGGCAGGAACGCAAGAAAAAAATCTGAAGTTAATTGGACAGCGCACCGGAGCCACCCTCGTTCTCCGAGGTCAGGATTTATTCATCACGGGTAGTGAAAAACAGATTGAGCGCTGTCAAAATATTCTGCGATCGCTCGAACCCTATTACAGTGAGGGACGTGCGGTTACTGAGGTAGATATCCAGTCCGCACTCCAGGCAGTGGATACCAATCGCCAGGACGAGTTTCAATCGTTGCAGCGAGATGTTCTCGCACGGACTCGACGCGGCGATGCTATTACCGCAAAAACCTTTCGGCAACGCCAGTATATCCAGGCCATTCGGAATCACGACTTGACCTTCTGCATTGGCCCTGCCGGAACTGGGAAAACGTTTTTGGCTGCCGTAGTAGCGGTACAAGCCCTGCTCTCCAATGAATGCGAGCGTTTAATCCTTACCCGTCCCGCTGTCGAGGCCGGAGAACGCCTCGGCTTTTTACCAGGGGATCTACAGCAAAAGGTAAACCCCTACCTGCGTCCGCTATACGATGCACTGTACGAATTTCTAGACCCAGAAAAGATTCCCAGCTTGATGGAACGCGGTGTCATCGAAGTTGCTCCCCTGGCCTACATGCGGGGGCGCACCCTCAACAATGCGTTTATCATTCTGGACGAAGCCCAAAATACGACTCCAGCTCAGATGAAGATGGTACTGACCCGCCTGGGCTTCAAATCCCGCATGGTGGTGACAGGCGACATCACCCAAACCGACTTGCCGAGCTACCAAGCTTCGGGGCTGGCGGTGGCTGAGAATATCCTTAGCAACGTTGAAGGGATTGCGTTTTGCCGTCTGACTAAATCCGATGTGATCCGTCATCCGCTAGTGCAGCGCATCGTCGCTGCTTACGAACATCACGAAGCTAGTTCTTAAGAAATCCCCAAAGAAATTTCTCTGTTCCTTCGTACTGACGTGCAGCTTCAACCTTAGACTGGATTAAAACACCGTACAACGTTGCGTAGCCCAAACAAATCATCCACCCCAGTTGTGAAAAGGCGAAATAAAGCGATGTCCACAGCGGCAGTCGTTTCCCGATCGCCCTTTTGACCTATTGCGAAGGAGTGTAATTAGGCGTATGTATGATTGCGTGATTGTTGGTGCAGGCCCTGCCGGAGCCTCCGCTGCATACCATCTAGCCAAGCGTGGACGATCCGTCCTGTTGCTCGAAAAAGAATCTCTACCGCGATACAAGCCTTGTGGTGGTGGTGTTTCTCCCCTGGTGGCACAGTGGTTTGACTTTGACTTTGCCCCCGCCATTTCCCTGAAAGTGGACACGATTCAGTACACCTGGAAGATGGGCGATCCGGTTGATGGCAAGCTGGAGGTCGAGGAACCGGTGTGGATGGTGCGGCGCGATATGTTTGATCACTTTTTGGTCAAACAAGCGCAAGGGCAAGGAGCCGAACTGCGCGAGAGTACCGAAGTTAAAGGCATTGAGTTTCAATCGGATCATTGGCAGGTCAACACCGACCAGGGGCCTGTAGAGGGTAAATACGTCATTGCCGCTGATGGTGCGAAAGGATCGATGGCAAAGTGGCTGGGCTTCAAAGACCGGAAGCGTCGCCTTTCTGCTGCTTTGGAAGCGGAAGCAGCGGTGCCTGTGGAAAATCCCAACACGCTTCATTTCGAGTTTGGCATGGTCAAAAATGGTTATATTTGGAACTTTCCTAAAGCCGATGGTTATTCGATTGGCATTGGCACCTTTGTAGGCGGCGAGAAACAGGATTTTAGAAGCATCTTGACGGAGTATGCCCAGAGCTTTGGGGTCGATTTGAGCCACTGCAAACAGTATGGGCATCCCCTATGCATCTGGGATGGAAACCAAACGCTGCATACCCAGAATGCGGTTCTGGTGGGGGAATCGGCCTGTGTGGTTGACCCGTTTACGGCAGAGGGCATTCGGCCATCCATGTTTACAGGGGTAAAAGCGGCGGAGGCGATTGATCGGGCCTTAAGTGGCGATATCAATGCCTTGTCGAATTATAGCGATGTGATTGCGGAGGAGTGGGGATCGGAGATGGTGTGGGCGCAGCGAATTGCAGCCCTGTTCTACCGTGCTCCCGGCATCGGTTATAAGGTTGGGATTAAGCGACCATCGGCTACTAAGCGGATGGGACAGATTTTATCGGGTGAACTGAACTACAGTGACGTTGCCCACCGTGCCATTAAGCGCCTAACGACTGGGCTGGTTCCAGGATTAGGAGGATAGGATTGGGGAATGAAACCGCCCTCAAGCCATCTGGTACGCCTCTCGGCGCGATCGCACGCTGCCCTTGGCCGTATCCGATTTTTGAGCCAATTTCTAGATAATGCGGTGCCCGTTCCAGGAACAACATTTCGAGTCGGGCTTGATCCGTTTTTGGGCTTAATTCCGGGTGCTGGCGACGTTGTGAGCGTTTTGATTTCCGTCTATATCGTGCTGGAATCCCTACGCTTTCGCCTACCCAAGGAAACGCTGATTCGCATGGTGTCCAATTTGCTGACCGATACTGCACTGGGTTCAATTCCAGTTGCAGGCGACGTGTTTGACGTGGTCTGGAAAGCCAATGCCCGTAATCTGCAACTGCTAGAAGCCCATCTCCAGAACCCTGATCCGAGTCGGGCGGCAGATCGGTTCTTTGTGCTGGGTGTGATTCTCGTTTTGGCACTGCTAGTGCTGGTTGTCGTGGTGCTCACCCTAGGCAGCTTGCGTCTCCTCTGGTGGATTTTCACCGGATCGTAAGTCTCACCCTACAGCGGTTTTGCGCTAAAAGCGGCGATCGCCAAACAGCCCCAACCCACCAGAAACGCTACGCCGCCCAACGGCGTGATCGCACCCAGAACTTTAATGCCCGTCAAGCTGAGGGTATAGAGACTCCCAGAAAACAAGAGAATGCCAACGATGAAGCTAATGCCTGCCGTGGTGAGTAGCGATTGTCCGCCCTCGGTTCGCAGAAGCAGAGTCGCCACTAACAATAACGCCAGTGCGTGATACATCTGGTACTTTGCCCCGGTTTCAAAGATTTCTAGGGCGCGATCGCTCAGGTTTTCCTTCAGGGCGTGGGAGGCAAAGGCTCCAGCCGCTACTGATAGTCCACCACAAATTGCGGCGATCGCCCAAAAGAGTTGAACCATAAATTTCTCCTTCTCCACTGACACCTGTTTTTATCTCAGCAGTCCCTTAAACCGTTCCAGAATCTCCGCCTATTCCCGGCATAGATCAAACCGATAGATGATTTCACCTTGCTCGGTAACATCAAACTGCGCCTGAAATTCGTGCGATCGCGCATCCAAAAACGCCCGTGCTTCCGTTCCCGAAACGCCTGCTTCCATCGCAAAGGTTAATACACTCATCCGTCCGCGTCCGTTTCGCACCATCGTATAAAACGCATTCTGCAAGCGATCGCACCGTTCCTGGCTGGTACAACGATGACGCTCCCAGGCTAGGCCAGTCCCGACCGCAATGGGCATCAGTCCAAACAACACCAGGGAGGCGATCGCTTCTTGGCGGTCAGAAGTGCCTCGCTCAAATCGGGCCATGGCGGCGATCGCCAGGATGGTAATTACTGAGCCAAACGTGAATGCGACCCACATCAATCCCGTTTTGATAGAGGGCGATCGCTTGGATTTTAATCGGGTTACATGCTGGATGGTCATGATATTCAGCCGATATCTAAGGTTAAAGACGCAAGGACAGAGAGTAAGGGAGTTGCTACTGACCTTGTTCCTAAATTGTATAAACGAAGATCAAGATGGAGACGGAAATCGTTGACGTGGCTTCGGCGTGCGGGGGCGTAAGCCAGAATCAGGTCTGAACAGCCGATGCAGGAGTTTTAACTGGTCAGCGGTACCCATACAAATCAAGATGTCGCCCCCAACTAATCGGGTATCCGCCGTGGGGCCTGTAATCAGAGCACCGTCTTGCCGCTTGATCGCCACGACCAATGATCCTGTTAGTTGGCGAATATTCGCTTCGTGCAGCGTTAGCCCCACCATAGATCGACTATGCTCTGCGTCAAGCTTTACCTCTTCTAAATAAAATGATCGCCCTGCGCCACTAACAATGCCATCCACAAAATCCATCACCTGAGGCCGCAGGGCAGAGGCCGCCATCCGCTTTCCGCCAGTGACATAGGGCGAAATCACCACATCTGCGCCACCTCGCTGTAACTTTTTGGAGGCTTCGATCGTACTGGCGCGGGCAATCGTGCGAATGCGGGGATTCAAGGTCTTGGCTGAAAGCACCGTATAGAGATTTTCGGCATCAGACGGTAAGGCCGTCACCAAACAGAGGGCGCGATCTACTCCTGCCCGGAGTAAGGCTTCATCTAGCGTGGCATCCCCCTGAATAGCGCGATAGCCCTGTTGCTTCGCCAAAGCAACCGTTTCTGGCAGCATGTCAATCACCACAAAGTCGATGCCCTCAAAGGCAAACTCCATCGCGACTTGCTGGCCTGTGCGTCCAAACCCGCACAAAATGTAGTGTTCTGAAAGCTGCTCAATCAAGTTTCGCTGCCGCCTCAGCCGAATTCCTTCCTGAAAATATCCCTGAACCAATGCCTCTGTGAAGCGATTGGCAATAAATCCAATACTAAAGATCCCCATCAAGATCAACACAATCGTGAACAGTCGCCCTTCGTTGCTCAACGGTTTAACTTCAGCAAAGCCAACGGTAGCCAGGGTAATCACGGTCATGTAGGCCGCGTCGAGCCAACTCCAGTCGTCTTCAATCCACTTGTAGCCGAGGGTGCCAATCACCGTGACTCCCGCCAGCATCACAAAGCCAAAGCTCAAATGGCGACGAATACGGCGGTAGGTATGTTCTGCGGCGGAATAGGTCACCGATTTAGACTGCATTTTGTAAGGACGCTGACAACGCTCGTGAGAAAAGTATGCGATGAAAGGGACAAAAGCATAACCCATACTGCTCACATTCTGGAGATGAAATTCCTGACATTTGAGGTGAAGGCATTGTAAAGAGCCACGGTGCTCTATTTAAAGAGTCCTATGGAATTCAAGATAGGCGCGATCGCCTCTACGTCTCTTATGCCAGAGTTGGTGTGGATGTTTCTCACTCCCTCCCCAACCCCTGTAATTGGTTCAAGCAATATCTCCGAATCCTACGAGGCAAAATGGAAACCGTTAAAATTCTGAACGTCCCCTTCGACAACATCACCATGCTGGATCTGTTAGCACGGCTGAAGTCGGGGGGCGTTGTGTTCACACCGAATGTGGATCATTTGGTGAAGCTTCAGAAGGACGAAGAGTTTTGCCGAGCCTACGGCGCAGCCACCTACAAAACCTGCGATAGCCAAATCATTATGTTTGCCGCTCGGTTTTTAGGCATGCCCCTCAAAGAAAAGATTTCTGGCTCTGATCTTTTACCCGCCTTCTATCGCTACTATGCCGGGGATGAGGACGTGCGGATCTTCCTGCTGGGTGCAGCGGAAGGCGTTGCGGAGAAAGCCCGTCAAGCCATCAACCGCAAAGTCGGACGCGAGATTGTGGTGGGTGCCCATTCCCCCTCGTTTGGATTTGAGAAGAATCCCGAAGAGTGCCAATATTTGATTGACTTGGTGGAAGCCTCTGGTGCGAACGTGCTAGCGTTGGGTGTCGGCGCACCGAAGCAAGAAAAGTGGATTGCCCAGTACAAGGATCACTTCAAAACCGTCACGACCTTCCTAGCCATCGGAGCTACGATTGACTTTGAGGCGGGCAATGTGAAGCGATCGCCCAAATGGATTACCAACCTTGGCTGTGAATGGGTGTATCGGCTCCTGTCCGAACCACAGCGCCTTTGGAAGCGCTATCTAGTGGATGACATGGTTCCCATTATTAGCCTCGTACTTCAGCAAAAGTTAGGGTTGTACCAGCCCCCCTATGAGATTCCTACCTACGATGCCCAGTCTGAAGTTCAAGCTAAACCTTTAGCGCCTCAGCACTAGGGAGCTAGATTTAGGTCTTGCGCTCTGGAATGGGTGAGCGATCGCCTATTCTGGCATTAATATCACCCCCACTATCCGTTCAACCCCTGCGACGTTGAGGATACTCAACATAATTTTTTAACTCATGAGCCATTCGTCGCAGTCCTTGCAGTTCATCGCGGCGAATAAAGGGAAGCAGTAGCGATGACATTGCGCCCGAAAAGCGCTCTTGATGACGATAGCGCGTTACATCGACATCAACATCCTGGAGTTCAAAACTGTGCTGACTCTTAAACCCTGGTGCCGTAGACAACCACTGCAAGCAGGCATTCGGTTGAACAACGGTGATGTAGGATTGAAACTCAATTTCGTCATCGTCTTCGGTACGCCGCACCGACAGCATGACGTGATTGCCTGCACTCAAGGGACGAGCCGGATCTCGGTCAAAGAGAAACGTGTTCCAATATAGCCAGCGCTCTTTGTGGATCAGCGCTTGCCACACCTGCGATCGCGCCGCACGAATCGTAATTTCAGTAGAGAGGCTTGGCATAGTTGTAACTTCGTATGACCAGGTACAATCTTAGGCTTAAGGTTCCCCTAAAATCTGCTGACAACACCTACAGGAAAAATAATTGTCAATGGTTGCTCTGACACCCAACTCTAGTTTTAGCCTAACAATCCGCTTTCAATTGCCGAACCAGGCCGGAATGCTTGCAAATGTCACCCAGGCGATCGCCGCCGCCGGAGGCAGCATCGGCCCGATCGACCTCATTGAGCACAACCGCAAAACGCTGATTCGTGACATTACCGTAGATGCTGCCAGTTCCGAACACGCCGAATCCATTGTCAATGCGGTTAAAGCTTTAGATGACATCATCGTCCTGAATGTCTACGATCGCACCTTCAACTTGCACCGAGGCGGCAAGATCACCGTCAACAGCAAAATTCCCCTCAAGAGTCAGAGCGATTTAGCGATGGCGTACACGCCTGGAGTGGGACGAATTTGTTCGGCGATCGCCCAAGATCCTGAAAAGGTCTACTCCTTTACCATCAAGAGCAACACCGTTGCCATTGTCACCGATGGAAGCGCAGTTTTGGGATTGGGTAATCTTGGTCCGGAAGCAGCGCTGCCTGTGATGGAAGGAAAAGCGATGCTATTCAAAGAATTTGCTGGAATCGATGCCTTTCCAATCTGCCTTGCCACTCAGGACACCGAAGAAATTATCGCCGCCGTGAAGCACATTGCGCCTGTATTTGGCGGCGTGAACCTGGAGGACATCAGTGCCCCACGGTGCTTTGAGATTGAAGCTCGCCTCAAGCAAGAACTGGATATTCCCGTCTTCCACGATGACCAGCACGGTACGGCGATCGTTTCCCTGGCGGCTCTGATCAATGCGCTCAAGCTCGTGAAAAAATCCCTGGGCGAGGTCAAGGTTGTGATTAACGGTGCGGGGGCTGCCGGAGTGGCGATCGCCCGTCTGCTGCGGAAAGCGGGGACAACCAACATTTATATGTGCGATTCCAAAGGCATCATTAGCAGCGATCGCACCGACTTGAATCCTCAGAAACAAGAGTTTGCGGTAGATGAAGCCGGAACCTTAGCGGGCGCCATGAAGGGGGCTGACGTTTTCCTAGGGGTGAGTGTGCCGGGGGCAGTCACCCCGGAAATGGTGAAATCAATGGCTTCCGATCCCATCGTATTTGCGATGGCTAATCCCATTCCCGAAATTCAGCCAGAACTGATTGCCAATGATGTCGCTGTTATGGCCACCGGACGCAGCGATTATTCCAACCAGATCAATAACGTCCTGGCGTTTCCTGGCATTTTCCGAGGTGCCCTCGACTGTCGGGCGAAGGCGATGACTATGACGATGTTCTTAGAGGCTGCCCATGCGATCGCCTCGCTTGTGAAGTCATCTGACTTGGATCCAGAACACATTATTCCCTCGGTTTTTGATGAGCGAGTGGCTACCTCGGTCGCGGCGGCGGTGCAGCAAGCGGCTCGACAGGAAGGGATTGCGTCTGATTAATTGACGAAGCCCTAGCCTGACTTGGGATGGCGTGGGATGCGGCGCGTTTCATGCCATCCGGGTTAGCAATATCAAACTTACCTAGAGGATCTACACCATGAACACCGCCCAAATTAGCACCGATGGCACCCATCAAATTGTGATACTTCCCGAAGACTTCAAAATGTCGGGTACGGAGGTCTTCACCGCATTCAGAAACGCGCCTGTCAGCGCGGCTCCACTCAACCGTGCTCCGGCTAAATCGGCCCAATTCAAATTCGCCCGTGAAAGATCCGCATTGCGTAAGTTCACACCTTGCAAATTTGCACCACAGAGGTTGGCTCGTCGCACTTGAGCATTACGCAAATTCGCATGGGATAGCGTTGCCCCACTCAACTTGGCACGGGTGAGGTTCGCTTTGACCATGAATGCCCCTTGTAGGGTCGCTTTGGTCAGGTCAGCGTCTTCGAGGCTGCCCTCGCTGAACTTGGTAAAGCTAAGGTCTGCCCAATTGAGAAATGTCTCGGATAAATTTGATCCTGTTAAAAAGGCACGGCTAAGGTTAGCTCCGGTGAGATTAGCTCCGGTTAAATCCACGCCAACCAACGTACAGCCTGCTAAGTTGGCACCTCGTAGATCAGCCCCAACAAAGTTTCGCTGGCCATCATCGTATCGCTGCAGTAGTGTACTTGCATCCATGAGAAGGAACTCAGCAATTTCAAATTAACGTTGGATATCCACACCTTTAGTTCCACGTTAGATCAGTTTTATAGCCGCTGAGTCCAGGATTACGATTGCGTGATGTATCAGTACAAAACTTTGAGATTTCCTTAAGATTCTGCCCTTATGAACTCTAAATAGCTGGCGCTGAGTTCTTTAACCGCCGCTTCGTAAAACTGCCGTCCGTGGTCAGGCGTAGCGAGGGCAGGGTTCGATCCCATCCGTCCGTCGGGATAGTGTTTACGAAAGTGAGTCGCTCCACAGATGGGATGCCCGGATGCGATGTTTGCGTCTAACGGAGCCTGTTTAATGTGGTCTGGATAAACGAACTGGGTGAGGGCAACCTCGCTAGGGGTCGCGTGGGAGCCTTCGGCGTCACCGTATAGGGACTTGGCAAGTTGGTAGACCGAGCTACACATAAACCAGTTGGCAAGACGGCACTGAACGTACTCGGCATCGGGATAGCGCAGTTCAGCGAGATACGCATAGGTTTCGGCAAAGGCTGCCTTCAGAGTGGCTATATTGCCCCCATGCCCGTTAATGAAAAAGAATTGGGTAAATCCAGCACTCACCAGACTGGACAGATAGTCGCGAATGACCAAGATTAGGGTACTGGGACGCAAACTCATGCTGCCGGGAAAAGCGGTGTGGTGTAGCGCCATTCCTACGTTAATGGTCGGTGCTACGAGGGCATGGGTCGCTTCTCCTATGCCTTTGGCGATCGCCTCTGCACAGATGGCATCGGTGCCAATCAGTCCGGTGGGGCCGTGTTGTTCTGTGGAACCGATGGGAATAATCAATCCGCGCGATCGCGTCAGGTAGGCTTCAACTTCAGGCCAGGTCGATAGGTGGAGCAGCATAGGCAAAAAGAGATTCTAGGGGATTGCAGCGCTGGGAAATTCCCAACCAAGGCGGGTGGGCTGTTGATAGATTTTTTGGAGGGTGTTGATATCTCGGACGGAGATAGCCGCCGGATTGCGTACCTGAGAAAAATATAGAGCATCGGTTTCTGAATCACTGTGTCCCCAGATGCCAAGGGCATGACCTAGCTCATGGCGAGCGGAGGCCTGAATGTAATCCCTAGACTGATCAGATCGCAGGAAAATTTGAAACCGATGGCTGAGTACAGGAATGGGAGGCTGCGTATCTGCATAAAATTCGTAACGGGTCTCGGCAGAACGCGATCGCAGGGGCTGGCCGGGTTGAATGTCTAGTGGTGGCGTCTGGCGCATGATCGTGATGTCTGCCGCATCTGGAGTTTCTACAATCTCCAACGGAATATAGGTATTCCATTCTGCGATCGCCCCTTGCACAGCCTCTAGCCAAGTCTGAACCAGGGGATTACCAGTCGTAATCGGGCTATCCGGAGCGATCGCCGGATCAAGGTATACCTGAACCGGAAACTCTGACCAAACGAGATAGCCCATATTGGTCGGCTGAATTTCGGCGAAGTAATCGCCCTGGTCGTTCGAGAGCCAATCGGCTAACGTTGGGGGGAGTGGATGCACCTGGGGACTGGGCAGCAACGCTTCAGCAGCTTGCGGCGATGGGGGTGCTGGGGACTCATTCGCCTGCACGGAATGTTGTGTATCCAGGCTGAGGTACAGCGCCATCACACAACTAATCGCAGTCAAGAGCAAGTTTTGCCGCAAACACCACCGTCGCGCAGCATGGAGTCTTCGCCAAAGCTTCATGGGCGATCGCCTCGTGAATCACATCATCTACGACTACGTCGAGTGCTTACCCAGAAACGTTCCCATTTTTGACAAAGGGATTATGCAACAGGCGGCTCTAGCCAACCCGCACTCAGCACCACCGTCAACCCCATAAAGATCACGGTTAGCGCCCAAGTCAAGCGATTGAGAGTCGTTTCGGCACTCTTGGTGCTGGTAAAGAGCTGAGCTTGCCCCCCAAGGCCACCCAAACCGTCGCCCTTGGGACTATGCAGCAATACCAAGATCGTCAAGCCAATGGCCGACAAAACCCATACTACTTGCAGAATGTTGATAATAATCATGAGTCGCGCTTGCTAGTGTTTTGAAAATAACCCAAAGGCAAATAAATTCAGGCACCGTGGGAATTAGGGTTTGAGTCTGCGCCCAGCGTCGTATCCTCAAAGCAACGTGACGCTGGGGCGATCGCACCCCGAAACCATGCCCCTGATCGATTGTATCCTATGCCACCGACCTACAAAGAGACCTTGACCGGAGTTCGATTCGCACGAACATCTACCTCGGCTGGCACAATCATCGATGTGCCTGTCATCTCAGAGGGCTTGGGTAGGTTCAAAATTTCCAGGATTGTGGGTGCGATATCAGCCAAGCGACCATCGGCGCGAAGCTGCACTTCAGCACCATGCCCCGGAATCTTGCGTCCTTCGCCCTCGATCAAAATAAACGGTACGGGATTTGTGGTGTGCGCCGTCCAGGGATTGTGATTTTCATCCCACATATACTCTGCATTACCATGATCCGCGATGATGATGGCAGTGCCACCCGCTTGCCCAATGCTTTCCAACAACCGTCCTAAGCAATGATCCACCGTTTCGATTGCTACCACCGCTGCATCCATGTTGCCGGTATGCCCCACCATGTCTGGATTCGCATAGTTGATCACAATCAGGGAATAAATTTGCTTCTGGATTGCGGCAATCACGCCATCCGTTACCTTTTCGGCAGACATTTCCGGCGCACGGTCATAGGTGGCCACCATTGGACTGGGGATCATCTCCCGATCTTCGCCGGGGAACGGTTCCTCAATACCACCGTTGAAAAAGTAGGTGACGTGGGCGTACTTCTCGGTTTCCGCCGTCCGCAGTTGACGTAGTCCGTGGCGGGACACCACTTCACCCAGAATGTTGTCTAAATTTTGAGGTTCAAACGCAACTCGCACATCCAGGGTGGGATCGTACTGGGTGAACGTCACAACAGATAACGGCTTGATGAGCGATCGCTCAAACCCGGTGAAGTTGGGATCAACCAACACTTGAGTCAACTGACGGGCACGATCCGGTCGGAAATTAAAGAAAATCAAGCCATCACCCGGTTCAATCGCTCCAGGAGCAACGCGGATTGGCAGGACAAATTCATCAGTCTTGCCATCATCGTAGGACGATTGCAAAAGCTCTAAGGCCGACTGCCCTGTGCCTTCGCCATCGGTGATCATCACCTCGTAGGCTTTTTGGGTGCGATCCCAGCGGCGATCGCGATCCATGCTGTAGTAGCGACCGCTGAGGGTGACAATCCGACCGACCCCCACATCCTGAATGTACTGTTCAATGGTCTGAATCGCGGATAGGCCATCCGTAGGCTTGGTATCCCGCCCATCCATCACCGCATGGATGCAAACGTCGGCGATTCCCTGCTCTTTCGCAAGGTCTAGAATGCCTTTGAGGTGGGTGATGTGGGAGTGGACGCCCCCTTCTGAGCACAGTCCAATCACATGAAGCTTGCCGTTACGCTGGCGCACGTCCTGGCAGGTTTGAACTAGTGCTCCATTGCTCAACAGCGTGCCATCTTCAACGGCATCGGAAATTCGCACCAATTCCTGAGGTACAACGCGACCTGCCCCAATGTTGAGATGTCCTACTTCCGAGTTGCCCATCTGGCCTCCCGGTAATCCCACATCTTTCCCTGATGTTCGAATGAGAGTGCTCGGGTAAGCAGCCCACAGGCTGTCCATGATGGGCGTTTTGGCAGCGGCGATCGCGTTGCCATCAGCGTCTTCACGATAGCCCCACCCATCAAGGATGATTAGCACAACTGGAGAGATCGGCTCCTGCGCCATATTTCAGGTGTCCTTACACTAGAACGAACAGTACGAGTAATGATTGATTCTCCAGAAACGGTATCCCTTCTGAAGGCTTTGCTAAAGTCGGTGTTTTTAAAAAAGCAGGTTCCAATGCGGAACTCAAGACTGTAGATAAACTTGCCCCAAGAATATATCAAAAAATGTTCCAGATGAAAGAGTGGGATTCGCCTTAATGTTAGGCTTTCCTGGAATCAACACCCTTTACCCCAGCTTAAACGTCATCGCCTCGATCTGGGGGCAAGCCTGGGTACACTCTTGCCCGATCGACATTGCTTCGTAAGGGCGATCGCCCCTAGGGCTACTTGCCTTTTTTCGCTTTCTGCTTTTGTTTTTGCTTGTCTCGTTTGGCAGCGGCTTTTTCAGCTTTCTCCGCTTCGATCTTTTCCAATTTCACCTTTTCGGCCTCTTCCGCAATTTTATCCAGATAGTAGTGGTAATCGCCTCGGTAGAGCACCAGCTCGCCATCGCGGATTTCCACAATTTTGTTCGCTACCTGGGAAATAAAGTAGCGATCGTGGGACACGATAATCGCTGTACCGTCGTAGGCTTTCAACGCCTGCTCTAGCATTTCCTTAGCGGGAATATCGAGGTGATTCGTCGGCTCATCCAGGATTAGAAGGTTCGCAGGTCGAAGCAGCATCTTAGCCAGGGCAAGCCGTGCTTTTTCACCCCCACTCAGAGCCGCCACCTTTTTGAAAACGCTGTCCTGACTGAACAAGAACCGACCCAACAGGGTACGAACCTCTTCATTCGTCCAGTCCGGCACCTCGTCATGGATCGTGTCTACCACCGTCTTTTCGAGATCCAACGCTTCCGCCTGGTTTTGCTCAAAATAACCGGGGATCACGTTATGGGGGCCGAAGTTGATTGATCCCTCTGTGGGAGTTTCCATGCCCATCAGCAGATGGAGCAGGGTCGATTTTCCGGCTCCATTGGGCCCCAGGATGGCAATGCGATCGCCCCGTTCAACCAGCAAATTTGCGCCCAGAAACAAA